>JALYYH010000091.1 GCA_030946665.1 Gemmatimonadota bacterium | reverse complement strand
TCATGGCGTCCAACCTCACCGGTCAGGTGAGAAACATCGCTGACGTCACGACGGCCGTCGCCAAGGGAGACCTCTCCCGCAAGATGACCGTGGATGTGAAGGGTGAGATTCTCGAGCTGAAGAACACGATCAACACCATGGTCGATCAGCTGAGCGCATTCTCGTCCGAGGTGACACGCGTCGCTCGCGACGTAGGCACCGAAGGGAAACTCGGCGGCCAGGCAAACGTGCCTGGCGTCGCCGGTACGTGGAAAGACCTCACCGATAACGTCAACACGCTAGCCGGAAACCTGACGAGCCAGATCAGAAACATTGCGCTCGTCACGACCGCCGTCGCGAAGGGAGATCTGTCACAGAAGATCACGGTCGAAGTGCGCGGCGAGATTCTCGAGCTCAAGAACACCGTCAATGCGATGGTGGACTCCCTCCGGGTCTTCGCGGACGAGGTAACCCGTGTCGCCAAGGAAGTGGGCACCGAAGGTAAACTCGGCGGCCAGGCGGAAGTGCCGGGCGCGGCGGGAACGTGGAGAGCGCTGACCGACAACGTGAACGCCATGGCAAATAGTCTTACGCTCCAGGTGCGAGCAATTGCCGACGTAGCGACGGCGGTTACGCGCGGCGATCTAAGCAGGCAGATAGCAGTCGAGGCTCAGGGAGAGCTGGACGAGCTCAAGAACAACCTGAACCAGATGATCGCGAACCTAAAGACGACGACGGAGAAGAACAACGAGCAGGACTGGCTGAAGACGAACCTCGCGAAGTTCTCCCGCATGATGCAGGGACAGAAGGATCTCGAGGCGGTGTCGAAGCTCATAATGTCGGAGCTCACGCCGCTCGTCTCCGCGCACCACGGCACGTTCTACATCATGGAGGAGGAGAACAACGCACCAGTCCTCAAGCTGATCGCGAGCTACGCCTACAAGGAGCGCAAGCACGTCGGGAACCGGTTCTACCTTGGCGAAGGCCTCGTTGGACAGGCGGCGCTGGAGAAGAAGCCGATTCTGCTCACCAACGTCCCGGACGACTACATCCGCATTACCTCGGGCCTCGGTGAAGCGCCACCGCGCAACATCCTGGTCCTGCCGGTTCTGTTCGAGGGAGAAGTAAAGGCGGTCATCGAGCTCGCTTCGTTCCTGCCGTTCAGTCAGATCCACCAGCTCTTCCTCGATCAGCTGGCGGAGAGCGTGGGCGTCGTGATCAACATGATCTCGGCCAACATGCGAACAGCGGAGCTGCTCGAGCAGTCGCAGAGCCTGACTCTCGAGCTTCAGAGTCAGTCTGAGGAGCTGCGCACGCAGCAGGAAGAGCTCAAGAAATCGAACGCCGAGCTCGAAGCGCAGGCGACCACCCTTCGCACTTCCGAGGAGCTGCTCAAGGACCAGCAGGAAGAGCTGCAGCAGGTCAACGAGGAGCTCGAGGAGAAAGCGTCTCTGCTGGCGGAGCAGAATCGCAAAGTCGAGTCGAAGAACGAAGAGGTGGAAGCGGCGCGTCTCGCGCTCGAGGAGAAGGCGGAGCAGCTGGCACTCAGCTCCAAGTACAAGTCGGAGTTCCTCGCCAACATGTCACACGAGCTGAGGACTCCGCTCAACAGTCTTCTCATCCTTGCGCGCCTCCTCACCGAGAACAAGGACGGGAATCTCACGCCGAAGCAGGTGGAATTCGCGCAAACGATTCTGACCTCGGGCAGCGACCTCCTCAATCTCATCAACGACGTGCTCGACCTGTCGAAGGTCGAAGCCGGCAAGATGGATGTGAACCCGACGGACGTGCGCATCACGGACGTGAAGGACTTCGTCGAGCGCAGCTTCACGGCGCTCGCCGAACAGAAGTCACTCGAATTCCGGGTGGAGATGAATGCGGATATGCCGCCAGCGATTCATACGGATGGCGGGCGGTTGCAACAGGTCCTCAAGAACCTGTTGTCGAACGCATTCAAGTTCACTCAGGAGGGAGATGTCACACTCACCATCCGCCGTGCGGAGAAGGGAAGGCGCTTCCAGAACCCAACGCTCGAAGCTGCGGCGGATGTGATCGCGTTCGCGGTTGCCGACACCGGTATCGGTATTCCGAGAGACAAGCAACGGCTGATCTTCGAGGCATTCCAGCAAGCGGACGGCACCACGAACCGTAAATACGGCGGTACCGGTCTCGGGCTTTCGATCAGTCGCGAGATCGCGCGGCTCCTTGGCGGCGAGATACGGGTGGAGAGCACGGAAGGCCAGGGCAGCACGTTCACGCTGTTCCTGCCGATGCGCTACATCCCGCGTCAGGACGGGCCCGATCGGGATACGATCGACACCGGCTCCTATGTATCATCGAGTGTATCATCGGGTGTATCAATGAGCCGGCAGCGGCCAGCCGGCGCGCAGCTGGCGGCGATCCCGCCGAAACCGGCCTCGCGCCGCGACCAGCGGAAGAGGCCATCCGGAGATGCGCTGCAGTATCGGCCGGAGCGCCGAACAGTTCCGCAAACGCTGATCGCCGACGATCGCGAGCAGATCGAGGAAGGCGACCGTACGGTGCTGGTGATCGAGAACGATCAGAACTTCGCGAAGGTTCTTCTCGACATGGCGCGCGACAAGGGCTACAAAGGCGTTGTCGAGCTGGACGGTGACGCGGGCCTCAGAGCGGCGCGGGAGTTTCGTCCCGACGCGATAACGCTCGACATCGACATGCCGGGGATGGATGGCTTCGAGGTGCTGGATCGACTGAAGCGCGACCCGGAGACCAGACACGTTCCGGTGCACATCATATCGGGTGTGGAGGAGAAGCGAGAAGGTCTGCAGGCTGGCGCGATTGCGTTCCTCTCCAAGCCGGTCAGCAAGGAAGCGCTCGACGCCGCGTTCGCGCGAATCTCATCGTTCATCGATACGATTCCGAAGGCGCTGCTCGTCGTCGAGGACAACGAAGCCCAGCGGCAGAGCATCGTCGAGCTGATTGCGCACGACGACGTGGAGATCACTGCCGTTGCGAGCGCCGAGGAAGCCCGCAACAAGCTGCAGGAGAAGCACTTCGACTGCATGGTGCTCGACCTCGGCCTGACGAACGGCGGCATGAGCGGGTTCGATCTCCTGGAAAGAGTAAAATCGGATCCGCAGAACCACGACCTGCCGATCATCATCTACACGGGCAGGGACCTCAGTCCGGAAGACGAGACCAAGATCAAGAAGTACGCGGAGACGATCATCGTGAAGGACGTGAAGTCGCCGGAGCGGCTTCTCGACGAGACCGCGCTCTTCCTGCATCGGGTCGAAGCGAAGCTTCCCGAGCAGAAGAGAAAGATGCTCGAGCATCTGCACGATGCCGATTCGGTGGTCGCCGGCAAGAACGTGCTGGTAGTCGACGATGACGTGCGCAACATATTCTCGCTCACGAGCATGCTCGAAGATCACGGGATGATCGTCCGCTTCGCCGAAAACGGAAAGCAGGCGATCGACCAGCTGAAGAAAGCCCCGAACGTGGACGCCGTGCTGATGGACGTCATGATGCCGGAGATGGACGGCTACGAGACGACCAAGGCAATTCGGGCGATGGACCAGTTCAAGGCGCTGCCCATCATCGCTCTCACGGCAAAGGCGATGAAGGGAGATCGTGAGAAGTGCATTGCGGCGGGAGCTTCCGACTACATCACGAAGCCCGTCGATAGCGATCAGCTGCTGTCACTGCTACGGGTGTGGCTGTACCGGTAGCGGTAGCACCCAGCCCTGACGCCGAGCCCGACCGGCCGTCCTTCAAGCCCGATCTCGAGAGAATCGAGATCGAGCTGCTGCTGGAGGGGATCTTCCGCCAGTACGGATTTGATTTCCGGGCCTATGCCTATGCATCGATCCGGCGCCGGCTGTGGAAGCGGATCGAGGAAGAGGGACTGTCCAGCGTGAGCGCGCTGCAGGAGCGGGTGCTGCACGAGCCCGCGATGATGGAGAAGCTGTTGCTGGATCTCTCCATCAACGTGACGGCGATGTTCCGCGATCCTGGTTTCTACCAGACCTTCCGCGAGCACGTGGTGCCGCTGCTCAGGACGTATCCCTTCATCCGCATCTGGCACGCCGGGTGCTCGACGGGCGAAGAGGTCTACTCGATGGCGATTCTGTTGCGCGAGGAAGGCCTCTACG
This sequence comes from Gemmatimonadota bacterium, assembly GCA_030946665.1. The sequence continues at coordinate 3,461 of JALYYH010000091.1, read as the reverse complement.
ATCGCTCGCGCATCTACGCGACCGACATCAATGAGGTCGTGCTCCAGAGAGCTAAAGCAGGAATCTTTCCGCTGGAGCGGATGCAGGAGTACACCGACAACTACATGCGTGCCGGCGGGAAGAAATCGTTCTCGGAGTACTATACGGCAAAATACGGGGGAGCGCTCTTCGATCAATCACTGACGAAGAACGTCGTGCTCTCGCAGCACAACCTGGTAACCGACCGCTCGTTCAGCGAGTTCAACGTCATTCTCTGCCGGAACGTGCTGATCTACTTCGACAAAACGCTGCAATCCAAGGTGCATGGACTCTTTTACGACAGCCTTGCCATGTTCGGCGTGCTGGTGCTCGGGAGCAAGGAGACGCTTCGATTCATGGCGCACGAGGAGAGCTACCAGCAGATCGCACCACCGGAAAAAATCTTCCGGAAGGTGAGATAATGCCGTACTCGGTGGTCGGCGTCGGAACGTCATGGGGTGGGCTTGCCGCAATGACGAAGCTGCTCGGTGATCTCCCGGGCGACTTCGGCTTGCCCGTCGTCATAGTGCAGCATCGCTCCAAGGATTCGGACCTGCTTCTCACGCAACTCCTTCAGGACACGACCGACCTCAGAGTGTGCGAGGTGGAAGACAAGGATCCGCTGACGCCGGGCACGGTGCACGTCGCTCCCGCCAACTACCACGTGCTGATCGACGCGGGTTACCTGTCGCTGACGGTCGAGGACCCTGTGCGATTCAGCAGGCCGTCCATCGATGTGATGTTAAGCTCCGCGGCCGACACTTATGGCCCGGGGGCCATCGGAGTCGTGCTCACGGGAGCGAACGAAGACGGCGCGCGCGGTCTCGCGGACATTGCGCGACGGGGTGGGCGTGCACTGGTGCAGGACCCGCGGACCGCAGAGATTCCGATCATGCCTCACGCCGCAGTGAAAGCAGTCCCCTCCGCCGAGGTGCTTCCGCTCGACGCGCTGGCGGCGAGACTGGTGGCGCTCAGCAAGGAGTCGCAGAAGGCGAGAGCGAGGAGGGCGGTATGAGCGACGAGCGAGTCAACCTCCTGCTGGTCGACGATCGTCCTGAGAATCTCCTCGCCCTCGAGGCGATTCTCGAGCCGCTCGGTCAGGAAATGATGCGCGCCACTACCGGACCCGAAGCGCTCAAGCAGGTTCTCGCCACGGAGTTCGCGGTGATTCTTCTCGACGTGCAAATGCCGGGGATGAACGGGTTCGAGGTGGCGGAGATCATCAAGTCACGCGAGAGGTCGCGCACCATCCCGATCATCTTCCTGAGCGCGATCAGCAAGGAAGACGCGTACGTCTTCAAGGGATATTCGATGGGCGCGGTGGACTATGTGTTCAAGCCCTTCAATCCCGACGTGCTGAGATCCAAAGTGGCCGTGTTCGTGGATCTCTTCCTCAAGCAACGGGAGATTCAGCGTACGGGCGACCTGCTGCGCGAGAGTCAGAAACGCGAGCTGGAGCTGGAGCACAGGACTTCTCTGCTCGAGGCCGAAGCGCGCTCGGCGGCCAAGCTGTCGCAGATGAACGATGAGTTGCATCGACGCCAGGTTGCGCTGGAGCAGGCGATGGGAGCCCGCAACAGGTTCTATGCATCGATGAGCCACGAGCTGCGGACCCCGATCAACGCGGTGATCGGCTATAGCACGCTGATGCTGGACAACATCTATGGTCCCCTCAACGCCAAGCAGAAGGAAGGATTGCAGCGAACGCTGAAGGCGGCTCGGCATCTGCTCGAGCTGGTGAACGATGTGCTGGACCTTTCCAAGATCGAGGCCGGCAAGATAGAGCTCACGTTACAACCCGTGATGTTCCCCGCCCTGATCGAGGATCTCTTCGTCACGGTGCGCCCACTTGCGGACGAATATGGATCTACGCTCGTCCTGGAGATGGAGAGCGAGTCGTTCAACATCGTGAGCGATCCGCGCAGGGTTAGGCAGATCCTTCTAAACCTGCTCTCGAACGCGATCAAGTTCGGTGAGGGTAACCCGATTCGCGTCGCGTGCAAACAATGCCTGGACAAGGGTGTAGAAATAGAGGTCAAGGATGAGGGGGTCGGAATTGCGCCGGAGGACACCGCCCGCATCTTCGAGGAGTTCGTGCAGGTCTCCGAATCGAAGCAGCCGGGGACCGGTTTGGGGCTGCCGATCTCGAGACGGCTGGCACAGCTGCTGGATGGCTCGTTGACCGTATGCTCGACCCCCGGTGAGGGCAGCTCATTCCGTCTCACTTTGCCGGCCTCTCTGGAGGACGACATGGCGCCAACTGTCGCGTTGTCCGCCGCTACGGCAGCCTAACTACATCCTTTTATTGGCACAGACCCTGCCCTCTATAGTAGTGCCGTCGCGTTGAGCGGGGGTCCATTCTGGAGGCTTAAAATGTTCAAAAAGTTACTAATTCTTCCGGCCGCGGCTCTCGCGTTCGCATGCTCGAAGGGCGATACCAAACAGACCGCCGCCGACAGCGCGCTGAACTCTGATCTTTCGACTGCAGCAGCAAGCCGGCCGTACACGCCGTTAGACAGCATCACAGCCGCTGAGCGTGCTGGTGTGGCGGCTGCGCCGACAGCTCTGCGCAGCAATACAGCAGCGGCACCTCGCACGGTCTACCGCGCGCCTGCGCGTCGGACGACGACTCGTCGCAGCACCAGTTCATCGGGCGGAACGTACTCCTCGGCTCCGGTTTACAGCGCTCCTGCGCCGGCTCCGGTGATAGTCAAGCACACCAAGCGTGACGCTGCGATCGGCGCTGGCGCGGGTGCAGTGATCGGCGCTGTCACCAGCCAGAACAAGGTGAAGGGTGCGATAATCGGTGGCGCAGCCGGAGCGATTCTCGGCGGCATCATCGGCAACAACGTCGACAAGACGAAGAAGTAGAGCTGCCCGCTCACTTCTCTGGCGCTCCGCACCTCGTTGGTGCGGGGCGCTTTTTTTTTCGTCCTGTGATCGGCTTGCTTACACGAACATTTCATTCCCGGCTCTGCTTGTGTTCCTGTCCATAGTGGCTTACGATCAACGGGCATGTCATTTGAATCAGGCCAGGCGGCCCCGCAAGAGGTCGCACCTCTCCGCGCGCTGTGCATCGCGCGCCATTGCTTTTTGAGTGAGCACATCGCGCGCTACTTCGCTCGCATGGGTGTCATCACTACGGAGGTCGTGGGTCTCGATTCGGCGGTCGAGGCCGCGGGCAAATCGTCACCCGATGTAGTCATCTGCGATTACGATCTGCTGGCGACGATTCCGCTGGAGAAATGGGAGCGCGACGAGCTGCTCTCCAACACGCCGGTGATCGCCGTGAGTCTCACTCGGCACTCCCAGGAGTTGCACCTGCTGGATGTCAACGGGATTGCGGGGTTCCTCTACCTTCCGACGCTCGAGACCGTGCCGGCCCTGAAGATCCTGCATGCGGCGGCGGCCCGCCCGAAGTACACGCTTCCCCTGCCTCTGAA
>JALYYH010000084.1 GCA_030946665.1 Gemmatimonadota bacterium | reverse complement strand
TCCGGCTTCCGCGTCAGCAGCTCCGCGGTCGTTTCGACGGGATTGGTGTTCGCTCCGTGAACGGTGACGAGGAAGTTCTTGCCGAGGAAGAAGCTGATGTTCACGGTGTCCAGGTCGTAGGGATCCTCGGTGGTTTCGCAGAAGGCGAGCGTGCGCACGACCAGCAGTACGTAGCGGTCAAACTCCTCCAGCTTGACCCGCGACTCCGGATTGATGGCCTCTTCAATTGCGAGCGGGTGGAAGTGGAAGAGATCCTTGAGGAGCGCGACCTGTTGAGTCGATCGGGTATCGATGTCCACCCAGAGAGTCCCTTCGCCCGACGCGAGCGCGTTGCTGATTTCTTCGATCGAGATGCGCTGCCTGATCTTCCCACTGGCGTCCGTGTGACAGCTCCACAGCTGCGGCTCCGCCGTGGGACGCACGTCCTGCAGGGGTTTCAGTGCAGTGCTCATCGAGCTGTTCTGCGTGTCGAAGAAGTGCGACGGATTGGAACAGGGGTTGGAGGATGGGGCGCCGCGACGTCCCGGCAGCTCATGGGTTGAAGATAGCGGCTAAGCGCCAAGCGCGGCCAGGTGACGCACAGTCCCCTGAGCCAGCCGATCGGGAGCGTAACCGCCCTCGAGCGCGCTCACTACGCGCCCCGCGCACCAGGAGTCCGCGCGTGCGACCAGCGAGCGAGTGAGGAACTCGAAATCCTCGATCTCCAGTGTAAATCCTCCGAGCGGATCGCCAGCAAGGGAATCGAAACCCGCGGAAACGAGAATGAGCTCGGGGACGAAGCCTCGGGTGGCGTCGTCGACGGCGGTCTCGAACGCTCGGACGTATTCGGCGCGTGGCAGTCCCGCCGGTTTGGGGACGTTCCAGACGGTACCATGCGGCCCCCGATCGTCGGCTGCGCCGGTCCCCGGATACCACGGCCACTGATGCATCGAGACGAAATGGATATCCGGCTCCTTTTCGACGAGGGCCTGGGTGCCGTTCCCGTGATGGACGTCCCAGTCGACAATCAGAACTCGCTGGAGACCATGCTTCCTTCGTGCGTAGTGAGCCGCGAGCGCGACATTTCCGAAGAGACAGAATCCCATCGCCCGGTCATGAACGGCATGATGACCGGGAGGTCGTACGGCTGAAAAGCTGCGTGGATGCGCGCCGCTCACGGAAAGATCCACGGCTGTCAGCACGCAGCCCGCTCCCGCGGTAGCGGCGTCCCAAGATCCACTGCTCGCCACTGTATCGGCGTCGAGCCGCCCGCCACCTTTTTCGACGATCTCCTTTACCGAGCGTATGTAGGCGGGGTCGTGAACCAGCTCGAGCTCCTCGATCGTCGCGTGTCGTCCTTCGAGATGGTCGACTTCGTGAAACAGTCCAGGATCATCGCGAAGCGCACGTGTGATGGCTCGCAGGCGGCCGACGTGCTCAGGATGTCCCCACCCGGTGTCGTGCCTACCGCAATCGCTATGGGAGATGAACGCGGCCCGCATGGACCGTCGCGCGCTATTCTACCGGTCGCCGGCGGCGGTCGGTGATGAGGAAAGTCGATCCGTCTCTTGCGGCCGTGGACGAGATCGGAGCGTCTTCGTCGAGAACCTCGAATCCGTTGAGCTTGACCATGTATTCGTCATCGTGTCTCACCTCGGGATATAGCTCGCGGAGGGCGAGCTGTTTCAGGCTGCGCACCGAAGCGGACGGATTTGCGTCGACGGGAATCGCGTCCCACGCCTCGAGGACCTGCGCCTTCAGGCGAAGCGGCCTATCGGACGGGTTGCCGAGCTTGAACGGCTCACCGCGAGTGCGAAGGCTGTTCACGAATGGGGCACGGGCGGTCATTGGCGGCCCGCATCGAGAACGTCGAGGGGTACCGGCGCGAGGGTGGCGAGAAAGCGGGCAACTTGTTGATCGAAAAGGTAGGTAGATCCGGTCACCTTCGTCCCACCAGCATCCGGAGAGACAGCGATCACCACTTCTTCTCCGCCCTGACCGCGCAGCGTGATGTGTTTCGCGCTCTCCTGCTCCGGGAACGCGGCGTAGACACCGTTCTGCCGAGAGAAAAACCTCTTCGCCGCCGCCAGCGCCTCGGCCGGAGTGAGCGTGGTGGTGGTTTCCTGAAGCGTGCGCTCGCGCTGTGACATCGATGACCAATGAAGGTTTCGGACCAGGTCCGTGCAATCTAGGCCAGCCCGGAAGGCGCGACAAGCCAAGCGGTGTTCGCGGTCGGTATCTTGCAAGTTGGGTGGCAAAACCTCCACGAAAGGGAATTACGACAATGCTCACGAGTAGATCAATTGTGCGCGCGTTGGCGCTCTCTGCCGCGCTGGTCGCATCGGCGCAGGCATCCGCACAGAGCACCACGGCGCGGCAGGCAACGATAGCCAACCAGCTGCCGGCCGCGACGTACAGGCCGGAGTTCGGCACGATGTGGACCTTTGACGCGCCTCCGCTCGAATATTGGCGCCGGACGTACAACTTCGTCCCCGACCAGAAGTGGCTCGATCACGTTCGTCTGGCGTCTGTCCGACTTCCGAACTGCTCGGCCTCATTCGTGTCGGCTCGTGGGCTGGTGATGACCAACCACCACTGCGGGCGCGACTGCACGGCCAGCTCCTCGCCGGCCGACTCGAACTACATCCAGACCGGGTTCGCCGCGGCCACGCTGGCCGACGAGAAGAAGTGCGCCGGCCTCTACGTCGATCAGCTGCAGTCGATTCAGGACGTCACCAGCAGGGTGCGCGCCGCCATCACCGCGCAGAAGCCCGCTGATCAGGCGGCGCAGCGAACCGCTGTGATCACCCAGATACAGACAGAGTGCAATCAGCAAACTCAGCTCACCTGTCAGGTCGTGACGCTATATCAGGGCGGGATGTACTCCCTGTACCGCTACCGTCGCTTCAATGATGTTCGCCTGGTGATGGCTCCGGAGGGAGACATCGCGTTCTTCGGAGGCGACCCGGACAACTTCACCTACCCGCGGTACGATCTCGACCTGACGCTGCTTCGTGTCTATGAGAACAACCAGCCCT
>JALYYH010000079.1 GCA_030946665.1 Gemmatimonadota bacterium | reverse complement strand
TCGCGCGGAAGCCGATCGAAGCGCTTCTGGCAGAGGGTGAGAATCCAAACGGCCTGAGAAGGGTGCTGGGCGGCGGCGATCTGATCATGCTCGCGATCGGAGCGGTGATCGGCGCCGGGATATTCGGTTCCATTGGCTCAGCGGCGGCGGGGCAGGTGGATGCCGCCGGGCACGTCATTCGCGTTGGCGCCGGACCGGCCCTCGTAATTTCCTTCCTGTTGCTTGGCGCGTGTTGCGCTCTGGCGGGCCTTTGCTACGCCGAGCTGGCGTCGATGATTCCTCAGGCTGGGAGCGCGTACGCGTACTCATACGCGACGCTGGGTGAGCTCGTAGCGTGGATCATCGGGTGGGATCTGATTCTCGAGTACGCCGTCGGCAACGTCGCCGTGGCGATCTCATGGGGAGATTACTTCAAATCTCTGGTCGGAGACTGGGTGTCCATCCCGTCGTGGCTCACGACGGGTTATCGTACCGCACTTCTCAGCTCGAATCCCGAAGTGCATGGCCTGCTCGACACCGCGCCGCACGTTGCCGGAATCCCGATTCTCATTAACGTTCCAGCCTTTGCGATCGTGGCGCTCATCACGTGGCTGCTGCTGCTGGGCGTGCGAGAGAGCGCTAGAGCCAACAACATCATGGTCGCCGTCAAGCTGATGGTGCTCGCTCTCTTCATCATCATGGGCACCCAGCACATCACCGCCTCGAACTACCACCCGTTCGCGCCGAATGGCTTCCGGGGAATCCATCAGGGAGCGGCAATAGTATTCTTTGCCTACATCGGCTTCGATGCGATATCGACAGCGGCTGAGGAGACGAGGAATCCGCAGCGCAACCTGCCCATCGGAATCCTCGGCGGGCTCGCGATCTGTACGGTCATCTATATCATCATAGGCTTCGTGCTTACGGGGATGGTGCCCTATCAGCAGCTTGGATCCGCCGCGGATCCGTTGGCGTTTGCGCTGAAGGCCACGGGCATGACCCGGATTGCAAAAATAGTGGCGCTGGGCGCGGTGTTCTCGATGGCGGCGGTGCTGCTCGTGTTCCAGTATGGGCAGCCCAGAATCTTCTTCGCCATGGCGCGCGACGGACTGCTGCCCCACTGGGCGAGCAAGGTTCATGGGAAGTATCGAACGCCATACATCACCACCGTCCTGACGGGAGTGTTCGTTGCTCTGTGGTCGCTGATCGGCGACGCTGGCGAGACATACGACCTCACCAATATCGGAACGCTGTTCGCGTTTGCGCTTGTTTGCATCGGGGTGATCGTGCTGCGCTACACCGACCCTTCTCGCCACCGGCCGTTCAGGGTTCCGTTTGTGCATTTCGTCGGAATTCTGGGAGCTGCCTTGTGCATTTTCGTCATGCAGGGCCTGCCCCACCTCGCGTGGGTCCGATTCGGCTGGTGGCTCCTGATCGGGCTCGTACTGTACATTGCATACGGGTACGGGCACTCCACGCTCAGGCGCGGAAAGGGACCCGTGCCTGTCGAACCGCCGCCCCCGATGCCCGCGACTTGACCGCGCATACATGATCTTCAGGAATCTTCGACGCGTCCCGCTCACATCGTGGATCATGATCTCGATGGTGGTCGGCGTCCTCGTGGGCACGCTCGCCCCGGACCTCGCGCTCTCGCTCAAGCCACTGTCGACGGTTTTTCTGAGGATGATCAAGTCGATCATCGTTCCGCTAATCTTCGGAACGCTCGTCGTGGGCATAGCGGGGCACGGCGACGACATGAAGCGCGTCGGCAGGCTCGCACTGAAGTCGATCATCTACTTCGAGATAGTGACTACGCTGGCCCTCGTCATCGGGCTGGTCGCGGTCAATCTGGTGCATCCCGGGGAAGGTGTTGTGCTGGCTGCGTCCGCGGATGCGGGGAAGGAGCTGGCGCATAACACGCAGACAGGCGCGGGATTCCTCGAGCACCTGGTGCCAACGAGCTTCTTCGATGCGGCCGCGAAGAACGAAGTTCTTCAGGTGGTCTTTTTCGCGGTGATTTTTGCCGTGGCGCTGTCCAAGGTCAGCGGCCCCTCCAAGCAGATCGTTCTGGCCGGATGCGAGGGACTGGCGGAAGTGATGTTCAAGTTCACGCTCATCGTGATGCGCTTCGCTCCCATCGGAATCGGCGCGGCGATCGCCGTCACCGTCTCGCAGGGAGGATTGGGAGTACTGGTCAATCTCGGGAAGCTGATTCTCACGCTGTACGGCGCGCTGATCGTCTTCTTCCTGGCCGTGCTGCTGCCGATTGCGCTGCTGTTCAAGGTTCCGCTCAAGCGCTTCGTTCGGGCGGTCAGGTCGCCGGCCTTGATCGCGTTCTCGACCACGTCCTCCGAGGCGGCGCTACCACTGGCGATGCAGTCAATGGAGGCGATTGGCGTGCCCCGCCGCATCGTCGCGTTCGTGATGCCGACCGGATATTCGTTCAACCTGGACGGTTCTACACTCTATCTCGCGGTCGCATCCGTTTTCGTGGCGCAGGCAGCGGGACATCCGATGACGCTCACGACTCAGCTCTTCATGATGCTGACGCTCATGGTCACCAGCAAAGGCGTGGCTGCAGTACCGCGCGCATCATTGGTCATCTTGTCGGGGACGCTGGCAACCTTCGGACTTCCACTCGAAGGTGTCGCCATCATTCTCGGCGTCGACGCACTGATGGACATGGCGCGCACCTGCACGAATCTGGTCGGGAACTGTCTCGCGACAGTCGTGATGGCTAGGTGGGAAGGTGAATTCGCCGAGCCGCAGCCCGAAGTGCTCCTCGCGCAGGAAGGACTTCTTCCGATCGAAGCTGTGCCCCCGGGACGGCCGACTTCAGGCGCTGTTCCAAGCGCTTCCTGAGCGGCGA
>JALYYH010000072.1 GCA_030946665.1 Gemmatimonadota bacterium | reverse complement strand
TTGAAGCCGTGAATCTCGAGTTTCGTTAAACGCACTAAGGCGCACTCCCTGTTCGGAAAACGAGAACGGGCTGAACGCCCGCTGCACGCAACGATTTAATCAACGCGGCCGACTGATCAGCCGTTGCAAAAGCGCCAGCATATATCCTTGCGCTCCCGCCATTCTGCATCAGCGTGTACACCTGCAGCCCGTGAGCTGCGTACTTCTGGACCGCCACGCGAACGGCATCGACGACCCCACCCTGCGTTGGCACGCTGTCGACGAGCAGGGCGAGCGGCGTTCGAGTGACGCTTCCTGCGGAGTCGCTGACGAGAACCCCGGACTGCCGCAGCGCGAACAGCAGCGAGTCAGCCTGACGTCTCCTCGTATAAGCACCAGCCGTCACCCTGTACCATGTAGCTTGCTCCGGGCCAATTGGAACCGGCGACACGGCCGCAGCCGGAAGAGCCGCGCCATTTTTCCGCACGAACAAGTTAGCACCTTCGACGGTGTTTGCGACCAGTAATTCGACTGAGAATGCAGACGCTGAGCCCGAGTCATTGAGATTTGCGGGTGGAGCGATGTACACCGTTTCCGGCGCCGGCCGCGGCGGGGGTGGCACCGGTGCAGCGACTGGCTTCGACGCAACGCGCGCTTCGGGTGGGCCCGGCTGCCCAGTGCGAGCGAGCACGAACGCGAGGCCGAATCCGCCGAATACGAGAAGGACCAAAGCGCCGAGCGCAGGATAGAGCCATTTGTGCCGCGGCCAATACGCCGCCCCAGCGGTGATCCGGTGGAGTGGGATTTTCAGCGTTGGCGTGGGGCCGGGGACGCGAGCGAGCACGAGCGCGTATGGCGCATTTCGCAGCTCGGTGTCCTTTACAAGGACTACTCCATCCAGCTGGTCAATGAGACCCGCTAGTCCAGGCGCGTCACTGCTCGCGACGAGCACCAGGAATGCGCCGGCTTCGGCGAACGCTGTCCCGAGATTGTTCCACCGGGGGCTGCGCATGATCTCTTCGTCGATCAGGGGATCAGCACCACTCGGCATGATGAAGAGATTTGGAATTCCTTCAACGTCGTAGCCGATCTTGTTGAGCGAGACCCCGTAGAGGAAGCTGTCCGTAATTCCGTGCGGATCCTCCTCTCTCACGAGAGAGCGCAAGGGAGGAAGATCTCCGACGAGGTCGCCTACGACCGAGCGCCTGTGCTGTGCCTCCGCGTGCGCGATTCCCAACGCGACGTGCGCCGCGGCGACGGGATCACTGGAGGTGACGACTACTGCTGAATAACTGCCCAGGACTGGCGCGACCTGCCTTCCAGCGTCTTCCCATGCCACGGGGCGACCACCGGAGACCTTCTGGCTCAAGGGGAGCCCTCGTAGATCCAGTATTCGCGCCTGGACGCCCGGCCAATCTTGTCCGCGTCGCCGCGCGTGGGGAACGGTCCCATCACGACGCGAAATATCGGGGAGCCTGCTGTCGTCGTCGAAACCACGTGGGCAGCCGTTCCGTTCACCTTGATCGCGTTCGCGAGCTCTTGCGCCTTATCTTCGCTGAGCAGCGCGGCAAACGAAACCGTGAATCCCTGAGCCCGGGATTGTGTCGCCGGAGACGTGATAACGGCTCCCGCTGGGTGAGTCGTATCCCTGCCTGTCGGCGACGAAGGAGCAATGCCGGACGCGGTGGAGCTCGCCGCCAGTGAATCTCGTTGCGCGCTGTCGCCCGGGAATGTCACCGGCTGGTCGAGTCCCTGCGGTCGCGGCCGGAACCCGTCCCACGCGAAGAAATACCAGAAATCTTTCGCACCGCCGGCGACGGTAGATGTCACACTCAGCTTCTCCGGATCGACCAGCGTCACGTCTTTGCTGCCGAGGAGTGCAAGCGATCCATCCGGGGTCACGGAAGGCAAGTCTGTCGCCCAGCGTGTGGGGACGGCGCCAACCACCCTGTTGGTGCCGATCGCAATTACCCACGCCGAGTCCATCTTCGGAAAGCGCGCAAGCAGATAACGCCCGAGCGCGTCCATCCGCAAATCGGTCGGCGGCTGTGGGAGCGCGATGCTGGTTTTTGCGCTCTCGGTGTAGCGATCCACAACGGCCAGACCGCTGTCGCCGACTGTGGCCACGTACAACCTGTCGCCACTCGGCGTTGGCGCGAGTGCAGAAACCCGGCTGGTAAGCTTCACTGCCCCGACTGGCGAAAGATCCTTGACCTTGATGCCGACCAAGCCGCTGTCGACAGTGAAATAGACCCGGTCGCCCACCTGCGTGCGAACTCCGCGGCCGGAGAGTGGAAGCACGGCGCTGTCCTTTACGACCTCGTCGGGAGGGCGCACTTTCCAGAGCAAGGTTTGCGCGCCCTTGTTCCCGGTGACGATGAGCTCGCCGTTCGGTTGAGCGAAGACGGTCCGCGCGGGAACCGGAGGCTTGAGCTTCCAGTCGCTGCCGTTCGGGTTCAGGCGGACGATCTCGCCCTTGGCGTTGATCCCGTAGATGTCGCTTCCGTTCGCCGAAGAGAGGGAAGTGAGCCTCGTCCGCGCTGCCTTGAGCACGTCGGTCTCGCGGAGATCCAGGCGGCCGGCAAATCCCTTCGAGTCGACGACGGCAATGCTCCCGGCATCGGCGTCGAACGCCAGCACCCGGTCGATTGCCGGCGCCTCGTCGACCGTCCACACCGTCGAGTCGAGCTTTGGATACCGGGAAACACGCCCAGTCCCTCCTCCACGTGGTACTCTGAGGAGGAGGGGCTCAGGGCCGTGATTCTCTACAACGGATTGGACGGCGCTGTCGGGCGCTGCCCTGTCGTTTTTGCAGGCTGCACAGAGCAGCGCCAGCAACAGGAGCCGGCGCAACGGTTAGTAGCTCGCTCCCAATGAGAACGTCCAGTTCGGTTTGCGTCCTCCGGCCAGTGGCCGTGCGTAATCCCAACGAAGGATCGCCAGGTTGAACAGGTTCAGGCGCAAGCCGGCGCCCCAGCTGGTGAGCGGATAGCGATCGGTATTGGGATCGAAACCTATCGGAGCGCTACCCAGGTGCGGCTTGATGCCTCTGCCCCACGCCAGGCCAGCATCGTAGAAGAGCAGCCCGTCAACCGGCGGCAATCCGAAGCTGCTACCGACATCGAAGCGACGGATGATCGGGAAGCGCAGCTCCTCGTTGAAGACGGCGACGCGGCTGCCAGCAAGCTGCGCGTTGTTGCACGTCGCCTGCGCGCCGATGACGGAAGTGCAGTCGTAATAGTTGAAGTTCGCCCGGTCGTAGCCGCGCACGTAGTCGGGCCGTCCGATGTACTTCGGGAAGAAGCTCTCGTCGCGTCCTACCGACATCGAGGTGAGGAACCTCGTCGCGAAGGTGAGAGTGTTGAATATTATCGGATCGTAGCGGCGATAATCGGCCAGGTAGTCCGTGAAGTTCAGCTTGCCAACGCTCTGTGATACCTGGAAGCGCATCCGGCGGCCAATGACGGGTCCGGTGTTGCCGAAGAGCGTGTTGTCAGAGACGAAGGCCGCCGTCGGTGTGACGTAATTGATCGTGGGAAGTGACTGCTGGGTATTGAACTGGACGTCAGTGCAATACCCGCCGTTGGCGCAGTCCTGATAGACGTTAATGACTGACTCGGAGATGCTGTTGAATTGCGCTCCGGTCTCGACCCGGCTGAACCGATTGAAGGGGTACTGGCCGACGAGGAAGAGGTTGCGCACCACATAGCGAAGGTAGGTGCTTTGCGAGCGGAACACGTTCGGGTTTGGGGTCGGGACGGTCCCATAGGACAGAGGAACGTAGACAGGATCCTGCGAGACGCCCGTCGTGTACTGCAGCCTGTGGCTCAGATTGGCATAGCCGAGGAATACGCTGGCGTCGCTCAACCTTCCGTAAACATTGCCTGATACCGCAAGCTGATGATTGCCGAGCAGATCGCTGAAGACGAATGCGGTCCCGCCGGCGAATGTCCCGTAATTCGGGGTGTATCCGATCGAAGGATCCGCAATGTAGTCCGGGTGGAACGAGACGTGGTAAGGGTGCTCCTTGAACCGGGTCGTGTCGGGGAGACCGTACTGCGGATCGGACATGAGTACCGCGACCGTCGGCGGGAGGTCCTGAGTCGCCTCACCAGCTGGCAATACTGAAGACTGACGCGAGCCAGCCGATCCGCGATAGGTGGACGTCGGCTCACCGGTGCGCGGCCGCAGTGTTAGCGAATCCGCCACCTTCAGCGTGGAGCTGGTGTCGACCGGAAGAATGCTCGCCACAAGATTCGGCGTGTTCGGATTGAACGCCGTCTTCTTGAGCGCGCGGGGATTGTCGATCGTCCAGACGGTGTAGTCGCCCTTTTCGTAATTTGTGTACGCGATCCTGTCCGCCGCGCGCGCCCAGCTGATTGCCGGGCTGTACTCCGTGATCGCGGAAACGCCGCCGAGCACGTTCGTCAGCTGATAGTGCTGGCGATCCGTGAAGTCGAAGAGGAAGATGTTTGGTATTCCGGTGCGGTCCGAGATGAACGCCACCTGCCGTCCGTCCGGGGACCACGCGGGATTCAGGTTCAGCCCACCCTGGTTCGGGAGCACCTCGATAGCGCCGGACGCGAGATCCAACACCGCGATGCGCCACTTTGCAAACTTGAGAACCGACAGATCCGTTTGCTGACCGCGATCAGTCGCAAACGCGAGGCGCTGCCCGTCAGGAGACCAGGCGGGCTGCATGTCGCCATACTGGTCGTTCGTGAGCTGACGCAGGTTTTTGCCGTCCGCGTCGACGATGTACAGGTCGGTTACGCCACCACGGGTCCCGCTGAACGCGATTTGCCGGTCGTCAGGAGACCACACCGGACTCCAGATGGCGTCGATCGAGGGAAGATCGACGCGCCTCTTTACCGAGGCGCTGGCAACGTCCATCAGATAGAGGACGTCCTTGCCTTCGCGCTGGGCGGTGAACGCCAGCGACCGTCCATCATTCGAGAATGAGCTCTGCGAATAAAGAAGTCTGAGCTCCTCGAAGTTGGGATTCGTCGTGCTTTCCACGAGACGCTTGATGCGCTTGCCGGTGCGAGCGTCAGCGAGCCACAGGTCTATGAACAGCTCGCCCCGCTTCTGGTTTCCGTTGGAGAGGAAGGCGACGCGATTGCCGTCACTGGAAAGCGAAGGCGCCAGGAAGATCTGGCCGCCACTCTTCTTTTCAGTCAGCAACGGCTGCGAGAAGCTGCGGGGACGGTCCAGCACTGCCGCCTGCGGCAGATACTTGGTGTTGACCGCTTCACGCCAATCATCGCTCAGCTCATGCAGCGTCAGCCCGAGCTGGCGCTGGAACGCTCGGGCGATGCCGAGGGTGGTCGAGTTCTGAAGAATCTCGCCGATAGCCGCGTCGCCCCACCGCTCTCCGACGTACTCCCAAAGAGCTTCGCCATAGCGATACGGAAAGTATTTGTCGGGGCGCTCGGTCATCTGCTCGATCGTCGGCAGGTTTCCGTTCACTGCCGCGTCGCGCAGCCACGATGCCGTCAGCGGATGCACGGGCCCGATGGACAGGTATTCCGCCATTCCCTCCATGAACCAGTAGGGCGGATCGATCTGGTTGAGCGTCTGCAGATTCGCGCCGGCCTTGCCGCGGGCAAAGATGTCGTACTGGAACTCGTGGACCATTTCGTGAGTGAGAACGTGCTCGAAGCTGCCGAGGTCGCCGGTCAGTGGAAGGATCAGGCGATGACGCAAGCCTTCGGTGACGCCGCCCGTACCTTCTCCGAGATCACCCGTGACGTTGTTCTGTCCGAACTCGGCGCGGGAGGCGAAGAGGATGATCGGCTTCTTCTCGCGGAACTGGTGGTCGAGCACGCGCGATAATCTCGCGTACGCGCGCTCCGCCATCCGCGCCGCTGCCATGGCGCCCGTTTTTTCTTCCGGGTAGTAGTGAACCAGGTAGTGTTCCGTCTCGAGCACCCGCCAGTTGAAGTGCTTGTACTGCACCTGATTCATTCCGAAATACTGCTGTGCGTCGAGGCGAGTCGCGCACAGGAGGACTGCCGCTATGGCGAGAATCCTTGCCGCTTTCATCTGTGTTACTCCGGTGGCTCCAAGGCGACGATCTCGGCATCGCTCCACAGTCTTTCGATCTGGTAGAACGAGCGAAGCGTCGGATGGAAGATGTGGACTACAAAATCGAAGAAATCGAGCAGCGCCCAGCGGCCCTGCTGCAAACCTTCGGTGTGATGCACGCTCAGCCCCGCTTTTTTCATCTCGGATATCACGTGCTCGCCGATCGATCTCACGTGGGTATCGGAGGTCCCGCTCGCGATGACGAAGTAGTCCGTCATGTCGGTGACGCCGGCCAGGTTCAGCAGTACGACGTCATTGGCTTTCATGTCCAGGCATAACTGGGCGGCGCGCTGCACCCGTTGCGCGCCTTCGCGTGCGGTAATAGAAGGGAGAGATGTAGCCATGCGGTTCAGTGAAGGTTCATGACCGGCGCGATGCGCCGGATCCTTGTATGTAGCTTATCTGGTGCGCGAAAGTTCCGTGAGGGGTTCAGTTCGCATTTCGCACGCCACTTTTTAGACACCAAAAGACCTGGCTGCGCTGGATGGCGCGGCCAGGTCTGCCGTATGGGGCTGGCTACTGCTTGATGACCCAAACCTTGATCTCGGGGTGGACGTCAGCGTGCAGCCGGATAGGCACTCGGTAGACGCCGAGAGCCCGGATCGGCTCGTGGAGCTCTATCTGCCGCTTCTCGATGTGGAAGCCCTGTGACTCGAGCTGGTGAGCAATGTCGGTCGAGGTGACCGACCCGAAGAGCTTGCCTTCCTCTCCGACCCGCGCCGAGAACGTCAGCGACACCTGCTCCAGCTTCGTCGCGAGCTCGGACGCCGAGCCACGCCGCTGCTCTTCAGCTTGGTCGAGGCGTTGGCGTTCCTGCTCGATGCGCTTGCGGTTGCCGGCGGTGGCTTCGTACGCGAACCCACGCGGCAGCAGATAATTCCGCGCGTAACCAGCCGAAACTTTTACGATGTCTCCCGGGTGGCCGAGCTTTTCGACTGCTTGTCTGAGTATGACTTCCATTGGGGAATTTCCTTCAGTATTCGTTGAGAGCCGGGTAATTCTAGCACAAACCCGGCGGGAATCGTACGGTCAAGTCGCTCGCGCGCGCTTCCGGATATCGAGCCAGGTATCTCCCAGGCCCAACGCCAGCGCCAGAACGCCCAGCATGATGCAAACCTGCGGTATGAGGCTCAGGATCACTATGACGGCGTAGCGCCCGCGCGCGATCCATGCCAGCACCCCGATACCGCGAATCAGATAGAGCGCGCCGAAGAACAGCAACAGATTGAGTCCCGCGTTCCTGCCGTCGGCAAAGGCGGGAAGCAGGCACAGGGTCGCGCCGACTGCTACGCCCCACACGAGCTGATCGTTGAAGCGGAACTCCATCAAAGGACTGAGTCGCGGTCCGATCTTTACGGGAGAGAGGCGCTGATAAATGCCCCACCCCAACGCCAGCGCGGC
>JALYYH010000051.1 GCA_030946665.1 Gemmatimonadota bacterium | reverse complement strand
CCGGGACGTTTGCCTGCCCACCCAGCTTGCCTTCCGTTCCCACCTCGCGCGCCACACGCGTGACTTCCGCGGCGAAGGCGCTGAGCTGATCCACCATGATGTTGATGGTGTTCTTCAGCTCGAGAATTTCACCCTTCGCTTCGGCGGTGATCTTTCTGGATAGATCTCCCTTTGCCACCGCTGTAGTGACGTCGGCGATGTTGCGTACCTGGCCGGTAAGGTTGGACGCCATGAAGTTGACGTTGTCCGTCAGGTCCTTCCACGTCCCTGCGACGCCGGGAACCTCGGCTTGTCCACCGAGCTTTCCCTCTGTTCCTACTTCCTTGGCGACACGTGTTACTTCGGAGGCAAACGCGCTGAGCTGATCGACCATCGTATTGATCGTCTGCTTGAGCTCGAGGATTTCTCCCTTCACGTCGACCGTGATCTTTCTCGAGAGATCTCCCTTGGCCACGGCTGTCGTAACGTCGGCGATGTTTCTGATTTGTCCGGTAAGGCTGCCGGCCATCGCGTTCACGTTGTCGGTGAGATCCTTCCAGGTGCCACCCACTCCCGGCACTTCGGCCTGACCTCCCAGACGTCCTTCCGTTCCGACCTCGCGCGCTACACGCGTAACCTCGGATGCGAAGGTGCTGAGCTGATCGACCATCGTGTTGATGGTGTTCTTGAGCTGCGCCGTCTCTCCTTTCGCCTCTACCGTGATCTTTTGGGAGAGATCTCCCTTTGCCACGGCCGTCGTGACGGCGGCGATGTTTCTCACCTGGCTGGTGAGATTTCCAGCCAGAGTGTTCACGTTGTCAGTAAGGTCTTTCCATGTTCCGCCGACGCCGGGCACTTCCGCCTGGCCGCCCAACATCCCCTCCGTACCAACCTCGCGCGCGACACGCGTTACTTCTGACGCGAACGCACTGAGCTGGTCCACCATGATGTTGATGGTGTTCTTGAGCTCGAGGATCTCGCCGCGTGCATCAGCCGTGATTTTGCGCGACAGGTCGCCACGCGCCACGGCCGTCGTCACGTCGGCGATGTTTCTCACCTGGCCCGTGAGGTTCGAGGCCATGAAATTCACGTTGTCCGTGAGGTCCTTCCATGTGCCGGCGACCTGCGGTACCTGAGCCTGCCCGCCCAGTCGCCCTTCGGTTCCCACTTCACGAGCGACGCGCGTCACCTCCTCTGCGAATGTGCTCAGCTGGTCAACCATCGTGTTGACGGTGTTCTTCAGCTCGAGAATCTCGCCTTTCACATCCACGGTGATCTTTCTGGATAGGTCACCCTTTGCCACTGCCGTAGTGACGTCGGCGATGTTTCTGATCTGGCCGGTGAGGTTCGACGCCATCGCGTTCACGTTTTCGGTAAGGTCTTTCCACGTTCCACCGACTCCGGATACCTGAGCTTGTCCGCCGAGCTTCCCTTCGGTTCCTACTTCCTTGGCGACGCGGGTTACTTCCGAAGCAAACGCGCTCAGCTGATCGACCATCGTGTTGATCGTGTTCTTGAGCTCGAGCGTTTCGCCGCGTGCTTCGACAGTGATTTTCTGTGACAGGTCGCCCTTGGCGACCGCCGTCGTGACGGCGGCGATGTTTCTCACCTGACTGGTGAGGTTTCCGGCGAGCGTGTTCACGTTGTCGGTGAGATCCTTCCACGTTCCAGCGACGCCCGGAACCTCGGCCTGTCCACCAAGCTTTCCTTCGGTTCCGACTTCGCGCGCAACGCGCGTCACTTCGTCGGCGAAGGAACCGAGCTGATCGACCATGGTGTTGACGGTGGTCGCGATACGGAGGAACTCACCCTGCACCGACTTGCCGTCGATCTCGAGCACCATCTTCTGATTGAGATCCCCGTCGGCCACCGCGGTAAGCACACGCGCGATCTCCGTCGTGGGGGATGCAAGGTCGGTGATGAGCGTGTTCACGGCGTCGACGGTGGACCGCCATCCGCCGGTAGTGGGGCCGATCGAGGCGCGGTCATTCATCTGACCCTGGCGTCCGATGGTCTTGCTGACGCGGACCATCTCGTCGCACATCCGCGTATTCAGCTTCGCGATTCCGTTGAACTCGTCGGCGATCTCGGCCAACAGTGGGTCTTCGGACACCGGAAGTCGGACGTTAAAATCGCCCTCCTTCAAGTCACGCATGGCTGCCAGGAGTCGGCGGAGGTCGCTCTGTCGAATTCTGCCGCTGCTGCCAAGTACGTCTATTTTGCGCTCGGAAGCGCCCTGGCTATCTCCGTTCCCGTTCCGTTTTCCGTTTCGCCCTTTGCCGCCATTCCGGCCGTTCTTTTGCCGCGATGCTCTGGCACCAGGGGGACGGGTCGAGTTCTCCTCGGATTCCGTCTCTTCGACTTCGATATTGTCGCCGATCTCCACGACTTTACTCCTTGATATGACTGCCTGACCCCGCATTCGCGGGTTTGCGAAACCCCGATTGCCGGGGCCTGAGGCCCCGAAAGGGAATAGTTCTACTGTTCAAAAGTGGGACCGTTCTATGAACGACTCCGATCCCGAGGTTAATCCGTCGTCGGGATCACTTCGGCGGGGTCGCCGACGCGTATTTCACCCTCGGCGAGGACCCTCGCATAAACCCGGCTCCACCCCGGATGCAGTTTCTGCGAGATCCGAACGAACTCTCCGTCGATGAACGACTCTCTGATCGTCTTACAGGGGCTGGCGAACGAGGCGACCTCGAGGACGACTTGGTCCCCCAGTTTGATGCGCGCCCCCGGCCCAACCAGATCCCAGTTTACGCCCCCCACCGTCACGTTCTCGCCCGTCGTTCCGGCGTCGATGGGGTGGCCTTCGTTCTGGAGCTCGTTAATCCTCTCCATCGAATAAACCGAAACAGCCCGATCGGGTCCACCGTGGTTTTTCTGGTCGTCCTGGCGGTCTCCAAGAAGACCTAATGGCGTCACTATGGCGTCATTAACGCGCCCCTTAGGCACTCCGCCGCCAGATATGTTGATCGAGACCAGAGTCCCTGTTCCGTTGTTGTCTAACCCCCCGGCACTATTGATCATCTTTACCCGCACCCCTTCCTACACCGCTTTTCCGCATACGGACCTCAGCCCTCGAATTTTCTTCGCTGACGAAAAAGGAGACCGGAATCCCGCCATTCAATGTGCTGAACCTGGGCCGCAGGGGAAGCCGGGTCTGGCGGACGAGCGCGGAATCGGAAGTCAGGACACCCAGTCGCCATCCCGGTTTGGATTTTAGCAAAGAGCCGAGCTTTGCGTGGAGATTTCTCAGGTCTTCGCTTACACCCACGCGCAGTCCGTACGGAGGATTGGTGAGAATCAGCCCCGATTCCTTCACCGAATCGTCGATCGCTGTGATCGACCCTGACAACGCATCCGTGGAAAAGCTGACACTCGCCAAGACCCCGGCCCGCTCGGCGTTCCGAGTCGCGGACTGAATCGCGCCCGCATCACGATCGGCGCCAAGTATCTCGCCGAAGAGCTCAGTCACGCCCGCCTGGGCGCGCTCGAGAATTCGATTCCACCGCTCGATCTCGAACCCAGGCCAGGTCATGAATTGAAATCTTCGTCTCGATCCCGGCGCGATTCGCCTGGCGATCATCGCGGCCTCGATTGGAATCGTGCCCGATCCACACATTGGATCGAGCAACGGCTCGCGTTCCTTCCACCCGCTGGCGAGCACCATTGCGGCCGCGAGTGTCTCACGGAGCGGTGCCTTCGCTGTCTCCTGCCGATAGCCGCGCCGATGCAACAGCTCCCCGGAGCTGTCCGCGCTCACCTCGCACTGGTCATGAACGATGCGCACGACAAACAGCTGTGCGGATTTTCCGACGGATTTCGGGTCGTGACCCGGAGCATCAGCGGTTTCCGAAGCATCCGTGTTCCCGTCATCCGCGTTATCGTCGTCGGCCACGGCCGCGCCTCCCTCGACCACACGCGACGTCGAGTTGGTGATCGCTGACAACACGCGCTCTGCGACCGCGTCGGAATGATAGAGCTTCGATTTCCGGCAGGTCACCCGCAACCGCACCTCTCCACTCGCCGGCAGAAAATCTGGCCACGGTAATTTCTTCGCGCGGCGTTCGAGCTCGTAAAAGGTGCCGGCGTGAAAGCTTCCCAATCTCACCACGACGCGACTCGCGGTGCGCAGCCAGAGATTTGCCTCGTAGAGTCGATCCAGATCGCCGCCAAAGCCAACTCCTCCGATCTCCTGGCGGCCGCGAATGCCCAAGGTTTTGAGCTCCCCCGCGGAGATCGATTCCAGCCCTGGCGCGGTCGAAGCGAAAATTTTGAAGCTGTCGGGAGAAGGATCGGGCATCGCTGGTGAGGTTATGCGACGACCCTTCCCGCGGTAAGTGGGGTAAGGGGCTCATTGGAGGAATGCTTTGTGCCAGTACGAGTCAGGGTGTCCAAACGAATAAGCAAGGAAGCAGCCCGTAAGCTGCTTGCGGAACGCTTTGGCCATCGGGACTTCCGGCCCGGCCAATGGGAACCGATCGATGCGGTGCTTGGCGGCGAAGACGCGCTGGTGGTGATGCCAACCGGAAGCGGGAAATCCCTGATCTACCAGCTGCCCGCGGTCCAGCTCCCTGGACTCACCATAGTAGTGAGTCCCCTGATCGCGCTGATGAAGGACCAGCACGACAAGCTCTCCGCCCAGGGCGTCAGCTCCGTTGCAATGCACTCGCACCTCTCGACGTCGGAGACGCGCGAGGCGCATCGACAGATCGCCGAAGGCGAAGGCGAGATCCTCTATCTCACCCCCGAGCGGTTCAAGGATCGCGCGTTCTTCGAGCACCTCCTCTCGCGGCCGATCAGTCTGTTCGTCATCGACGAGGCGCACTGCGTCAGCCAGTGGGGTCACGATTTCCGGCCTGACTATTTGTCGCTCGGTGGTATCGCAAAACGCCTTGGCCGTCCGCCGGTGTTGGCGCTGACCGCGACGGCCACCGCGCACGTGCAGCAGGACATCGTGCGTCAGCTCGGAATGGTCGATCCCCACGTGACGATCACCGGATTTGCGCGCCCGAATCTGCGCTTCGAGGTGATCCGGACCGTCAACGATCAGATCAAGGACACGATCCTTCGTCACGAGCTGCGCCAGCTCGAGGGATCGGGAGTGATCTACGTCGCGACGGTCAAGGAAGCAGAGCGACTACACGACATGCTGGCCGAGGAGTTCAAAATCGGATTGTACCACGGCAAGCGACCAGCGGCGGATCGCAAGGATGTTCAGGATCGTTTCATGGCTGGGAAGCTCAAGGCGATCATCGCGACGAACGCGTTTGGCCTGGGCATCGACAAGCAGGATCTCCGATTCGTGATCCACTATCATTTCCCGGGATCGATCGAAGCCTACTACCAGGAAGCGGGACGAGCGGGACGAGACGGCGAGCCGGCGGTGTGCCGAGTGCTCTATCGGGTCGAAGACAAGCGAATCCAGTCCTATTTCCTGGGCGGGAAGTATCCGGAGGTCCAGGAGGCCGCACAGGTGGCCATCGCACTGGAAAAGTACCCGCTCAAGACCCCGGTACTTCTCGACGACATCGTGGAGCTGACCGGAATCCCATCACGGAAAGCAAAGATCGTGTTCGCACTGCTCAAGCGACATGGTCTGGTCCGAGAGCACCGCGGCGGAAAGTGGGAACGACTCGGCGAAAATCTTTGCGCAGTCGATCTGAGCGCCGACCTGCAGGACTACGAGGAGCGGCGCGCGATGGATCAGGAAAAACTCCGCACGATGATCCAGTTCTGCCAGACGACACAGTGCAGGACGCGGTACATCCTCGAGCACTTCGGTGAGAAGGTGGACACCGAGTGGAGCTGCCACAACTGTGACGCGTGCGATGAAATGGAAGCGGCCAGAGTCTCGGCATAGAACCCGACGGAAAAGCTCTGACCTTTAGCGGCAAAGCCCGGAGCTCCCTGCTCCAGTAATCTGGATGCCAGAGCTGTGTCGCGACCCCCACGGCGAGAACTGCTAGATTTTAGCCGATGAAAAACAGCCTGGCAGTCAAGCTGGCGCGGGGATCGTTCTTCCTGCTCCTCGCGTTCATCGCCGCGTTTTTCCCGCGTCTCGTCCACGTCCCGGAGCCACTGCTCCCGGAGCTATCGCTTTCCACGATCGCGACGATTCTCGCGCTGTTCATGCAGGGCGTGGTGTGGACGAACATCATCATCAGCCACTACATCGAGCGATCGGTAAAGCTCCATGTGACCGATGGAAGCAGCATCACGACGTTCAAGGCGCTGGGCGCGGTGGCGCGCCTCTTCATCTGGATCGCGCTTGGTCTCGCTGCCCTTTCGGCGCTCCACATCCAGATCCGGCCACTCCTCACCGGACTCGGGATCGGCGGTCTCGCCATCGCGCTCGCCATCCAGAACATCCTCGGCGATCTCTTCGCCGCGATATCGATCGTCATGGACAAGCCGTTCGTGGTCGGAGACTCGATCTCGGTCGAGAACTATCGCGGCAAAGTCGAGCACATCGGATTGAAGACGACGCGCGTGCGCAGCGAATCGGGTGAGCAGATCATTTTCTCCAACGGAGAGCTGCTCAAGAGCAAAATCAGGAACTACTCGCGATAGGTCTGCTGAATCAGTCGGGCTTCCAGCTGGATGTCCACGTTGCCCTTGAGCGCCTTTGAGACCGGACAACCCTCCTTGGTCTCCTTCGCGATCTGATCGAACTTGTTCTTGTCGATCTTGGGGACGGTCGCCTGCACATTGAGCTTCATGGTGGTGATGCCGAATCCGCCGGGAACCGCCTCGATGGTGGCGGCGGCAGTCGTCTCGACTTTTGTCGCTGGAGTCCCGTTCTTCTCGAGGCCCAGAGCCAGCGCCATGCTGAAGCATGCAGCTTCCGCCGCCGCGAGCAGCTCCTCCGGATTTGATCCGCTGCCGCTCTCGAAGCGCGAGCTGAAGTTGTATTGTGCCGCTATTGCGCCGCTTTCTCCCTTGAAGCTTCCTTTCCCGTTCTTGAGCCCGCCTTCCCAGGTCGCGCTTGCCTTTCTCGTTGGCATCTACATTCTCCAATGCGTTTGATGATTCGCTGCGCGAAAGTTAATAGATTCCGCGCATGGAGAACGCTCCCGGTGCATCTAGCATTCCTCCGTCCATTGAGCGCGTCCTCAAACTCTTCCGCTCGATGGGGCGGGAGGAGAAAATGCAGGCGCTCGTTCAGTACTCGAAGAAGCTCGAGCCGCTCCCCGAGCGCTTCAACGATCTCGATCGCGGTGCCTTCACAGTCCCCGAGTGCATGACGCGCGTAGACATCATTCCGGAATTGCGCGACGGAAAGATCCACTTCTACGCAGACCTCAACGTTCGTGAGTCGCCCACGATCGCCGCGGTTCTCGCCATCATCTTCGCCGCGGTGAACGGACAACCGCCCTCGACGACGCTCGGGATCCCTGGAGATTTCGTCCGGATTCTGATGGAGAGCATCGGACTCGGCGCCCGCGAGCCCGGTCTGAATGCCATGGTCAGCCGACTCAAGCGTTACGCGCGCGACGCGAGAGCGCAAACGGAGTAGTCACAGCTCCGCCCGTTCCCGATCCAGCCGGAAACAGGTTTTCACTCTCGCGCATTCACCGGAGACAGCTATGTTCATCCGGTCGACGAGACAATCACACAAGGAGCAGCGATGGCGGAACCGACGCAAACCTACGCAAGCCACCGGCGATTCATTCCGGCGTATCACTTCTTCGCAGTGCCTGTCCTCCTCATCAACGTCATCGTAACAGCGATTCAATTTGCGCGAGACCCGCGTTGGATGACGGGCTGGACGGTTGTTGTGGCAATCGCGCTCTTCCTTGGCTTTCTCTACC
>JALYYH010000021.1 GCA_030946665.1 Gemmatimonadota bacterium | reverse complement strand
GCGCGCCATCGATCGTCACGTTGGTGAGACGTGGCTCGGTGCCGCGAACTTGCACGAACTTCCCTTCTCCTTCGTCGCGCTCGGTAGTGACGCCCGGCATTCTTCCCGCCGCCTCGGCGGCGTTCGCGTTGGGGAGCGCGCGGATAACGTCGCCGGCAAGAACATTCACCACATTCGGCGCTGCCGCTCTGCGCTCGAGGGCTGAAGCTTCGGATTCACCGAGCCGCTGAGCTGTAACGACAACGTTGCCGAGCAGTTCCACAGCGGGACGCAGCCGCGCGTCGTGCACGACATTTTCTCCATTCCCGACGACAACCGATCCGGAGTCGGGCGCGAACCCGAGCCTGGTGACCCGCACGACGTACGATCCTGCCGGCACCCGTGCAATTCGATACGTTCCGGCGGAGTCGACGATTCCGCCGAGGAGAGTGCCATTAATGTGGACCGTGGCACCGGGCGCAGGATTGCCACTCGCGTCGGTAACCGTTCCTCGAATAATCCCTTGTGCCAGCAGAACGCCAGGAAGAAAGAAAAGAACGGCGGCGGCGGAAAGAACGGCTCGGCAGAATCGGATGATCATCAGTGTCACTCTCGATGAGGGGAGGGTGAAGCGAAGGAGTTTTGCAACACCGGCGAGTTTGCGCGCGTAGTCTGGCGCAAACGTTACAGACCAATCCTTACAGGCAGATTACAAAGGCGCGGCGTTGTCGGGGAAGTCGGCCTCCGCCGTCGTTTTTCCCCGCGTCGAAATCTCTCTCGAGCGTATCAATCTTCGCGCGGGCGCCTTTGACCGCTGCCTTGCCGAGCAGCAGCCGCAATGGAGGCTTTGGGGATTCGACCGCGGTAATGATGGCCGCCGCTGCGGCCAAAAGCAGTCGAGCAGCCGTGCTGAACCAAACGCGGTCCTTGTTCGTAGTCCGATCCGAAGTCGCGAGCTAGCTTTCCAGCGTGACCTTCGATTTTACTATCTCCGCGACCTCGGGCTCAGGCCGCGCTGGTGTTTTTTCTACCCCGCACGGCCCTGTCGAGACACCCGCATTCCTGCCCGTGGGGACCCTCGCCACGGTGAAGGCACTCGATCCCGACGACCTCGTGCAGATGGGTGCGTCGATGATTCTCGGAAACGCGTATCACCTGCATCTGCGGCCCGGCGACGAGGTCGTCCGTGAGATGGGCCGGCTCCACAAATTCATGCGGTGGGATCGCCCGATCCTTACCGACTCCGGCGGATTCCAGGTTTTCTCGCTGGCGCAGCTCCGCACTGTCGGCGAAGAAGGCGTCGAGTTCCAGTCGCACATCGACGGCTCCCGTCGATTCTTCACCCCCGAATCCGTCATGCAGATCGAGCGCAACCTCGGCGCCGACGTGATCATGCAATTCGATCACGTCATCCCCGGGCAATCCGACGAATCCGAAGCGCGGGACGCGAGCGAGCGGAGCATCCGGTGGCTCGCGCGATGCCTGGCCACGCATTTGGAGAGCGCCGGCGAGCAGGCGCTCTTTCCAATCGTACAGGGCGGAATCCACCCGAATCTCCGGCGAGAGGCCGCCGCTACGATCGGCGGGATGCACGACTGGCCGGGATTCGGCATTGGCGGCCTATCAGTAGGCGAGGAGAAGGACGCCATGTACGAGATTCTGGAAGTCGTCCACGACGCGCTTCCTGAAACCCATCCGCGCTATCTGATGGGAGTCGGGTTCCCGGAGGACCTGGTAGAGGGAATTCGTCGCGGCGTCGATCTCTTCGACTGTGTCGCGCCCACACGCATGGGACGAAACGGCTCCGCATTCACCAGAGACGGACGACTCAACATCAAGCGCACCGAGTTCCGCACCGATTCGCGTCCCCTCGACCCGGAGTGCGATTGCTCCGCCTGCACCCGGTTCAGTCGAGCGTACATCCGGCATCTGTACGTGTCGGACGAGATACTCGGCCTCCGCCTGCTATCCCTGCACAATGTACATTTCCTGCTGTCGCTGGCGCGGCAGGCGCGCGACGCGATACGAAATGGTGAGCTGGACTCGTGGTCGTGCGAATGGCTGGCACGCCACCGTTCGGCGTCACCAAGTCCCGTCTGAAACCATTTCGCCCCCACTCCCGGTTTTCACATATGCCAAGCAATCCAATACTCGGCTCCATTTTCATGTACGGAGCCATCTTCGCGATCTTCTACTTCATCCTCATCCGTCCACAGTCGACGCAGCGAAAGAAGCACGATGAGATGGTGCGGAACCTCAAGAAAGGGGACGAGATCGTGACGACGGGAGGGCTCGTTGGCGAAGTGCTCTTCATCAAGGAGAGGGGCGACGACAAGGCGGCCGGGATGGAAGATCGCGTCACCATCAAGTCGGGTGATACGCGCGTCATCATCGAGCGCGGACGGATTGCGCGCATCAACAGACCGGGCGCGGTCTCCAACGCCACCGCTGGGTGAGCATCCTCGACATCCGGGTGCTTGGTGATCCGGTTCTTCGCAAGCCGACAAAGGCCGTCACCGCGGTAACCGACGAGATCCGGAGCCTCATCGCCAACATGTTCGAGACGATGTACGCCGCGGAGGGGATCGGGCTCGCCGCACCGCAGGTTGGACGAACTGAAAGAGTCGCGGTGGTCGACGTCGAAGGGAAGAAATTCGCGCTGATCAACCCCGAGATCGTGTCGAAGACCGGTCCCGCCGAAAAGGCCGAGGAGGGTTGCCTGTCGATCCCCGAGATCTATGGAGATATCGAGCGGCCGGCGGAAGTCACCATCCGCGCCCTCGATGAGAACGGCAAGGAGTACGAGGAGTCGGCCGGTGAGCTGCTCGGGCGCTGCTTCCAGCACGAGATCGACCACCTCGATGGAAAACTGTTCATCGACTACCTGAGCCCGCTCAAACGCAGGGCGGCGCTCACCAAGTGGGAGAAGGCAAAGGACGAATATCCGGGCAACATCCGGAAGGTTCGCACCGAAGAAAAGGGCGAGCACCATCACGAGACGGAGATGTAGTGCGAGTTCTCTTCTGGGGAACTCCGGAGTTCGCTGCGGCTCCGTTGCGCGCTCTCATCGGTGAAGGCTTCGACGTGGTCGGCGTCGTGACGCAACCCGACAAGCCACAGGGACGGTCACGTGAGATAATTCCTTCGCCGGTCAAGCAGATAGCGACCGAGGAAGAGATTCCGCTCTTTCAGCCGAAGAACGCGCGGGGGCCGGAGCTGCCCGAGGCGCTGAAGGCGGTCGAGCCGGACATCTCGATCGTCGTTGCGTACGGACACATCCTGCCGCAGCAGATCATCGATCTCCCGCCCAAAGGGACTCTGAACATCCACGCCTCGCTTCTTCCGTTGCTGAGAGGAGCGGCGCCGATCCAGGCCGCGATCAGGCAGGGTCTCACCGAGACTGGTGTCACGATCATGCGAGTCGTCCCCGCTCTCGACGCGGGACCGATTCTGCTGCAGGCCGGAACGCAGATCTTCGACGATGAGACTTACGGCGAATTGCAGGAGCGCCTGTCGGAACTGGGGGCGCTGAGCCTGATCGAAGCTCTCACGCTCATTTCCGTCGGTGGCGTGAACGAGTCGCTTCAGGATGACGCGCGTGCGACATACGCCGCCAAGGTCACCCGCGAATCGTCCCGGATAAACTGGAGCGACAGCGCGCTCGAGGTATCGCGTCTGATCCGCGCCAACGATCCAAAACCGGGCGCGTTCACGAAGACGCCGAAGGGCGATGTGAAGATGTTCGGGCCCAAAGTGATGGACGGAATTCACGGGACGCCGGGCGAAGTCCTAAAGACCACCGGGGAGCTGATCGTCGCCTGCGCCAGCGATGCGGTGCGTATCACCGAGGTGCAGCCGGCGGGCAGGAGCAGGATGTCGGCGCATGACTGGGTGCGCGGGCGCGGGACGAAAGTGGGCGACAGGTACGGCGCGTGACCACTCCCGTGGTGAAGGCGCCGATGACGGATCTGCCGACAATACACGCCGTCACGAGCGACGAGATCATGCTGCGCCCCGGGTTTCTGCGGAAGGCGATGTCGGTGATGCGCGTTTTGGGAGACAAGGGCGCGATTCACGTGCGCTCTCAGCTGCTCGACTCCCCTACTCTGTACTCCATCACTCTCGCGCTGCTCGAGCTGCACGAGCAGACGAAATGCTGGTGCATAGTCAACGATCGAGTCGATGTCGCGCTCGCCTGCGGAGTACATGGAGTCCAGTTGACCCACAAATCGATAGCGGTACCGGATGTCCAGAGAATCGCTCCGGCCCTGAGGATCGGGGCGAGCGTTCATTCTCCGGAAGAGGCGCGGGACGCCGAGCAGGCGGGCGCCGACTGGTGCGTGGCAGGTAACGTGTTCGAGACACCCTCTCATCCGGGTCTCCCCCGACGCGAGACGACCTTCATCAACGAAGTCGTTGCGGCGGTGAGCTTTCCAGTGATCGCCATCGGAGGGATCAGGCCCGAGCACGTTCGATCCATCGTCCACCGTGGGGCGCACGGTGTCGCCGCCATTCGTGGAATCTGGAACGACGAGAATTCCGAACTCGCTGCGAGCCGCTATCTTTCACAGGTATGACGGGAACCGAGGTATTAGCGGCTGAAATCGCTCTCACGGTGAATGGAGCGGGGCGCCGGATCCCGAGGGGTTGGACGCTGGCTGAGCTGCTCGCATCACTGAACCTCGATCCGCGCGTGATAGTGGTGGAACGCAACGGTACGATCGTCCGCGATCGCGCTTCCTTCGCGTCGGTCGACCTCGCTGCCGACGACTCGATCGAGATCGTCCACTTCGTGGGTGGGGGCTGAGATGAGCGCGCCCGCCGATCTGCTTTCTTCCGCCACACTCTCCGATCCTCAGCCGCTGGTGATCGCCGGACGCGAGTTCCGGTCGCGACTGATGGTCGGTACCGGGAAGTACGCGTCGAACGCGCAGATGATCGATGCCATCGAGGCCTCGGGCGCGGAAGTCGTCACCGTCGCGGTGCGTCGGGTCGACCTTGACAGGTCGAAGGACGAGGGGATTCTACACCACCTCGATCCCGATCATTTCTTTCTCCTCGCCAACACTGCGGGCTGCTATACCGCATCGGACGCGATTCGCTATGCCCGCCTGGCGCGAGCCGCCGGCTTCAACGAGTGGGTGAAGCTCGAGGTAATCGGCGATCAGCAGACGCTGCTCCCGGATTCCGCCGGACTTCTGCAGGCGACGAAGACCCTCGTCGATGAAGGCTTCAGGGTTCTGGCTTACACCAATGACGATCTCATCACCGCCCTCAAGCTCGAGGAGGCGGGAGCTGTCGCCGTGATGCCACTTGCTTCGCCGATCGGGTCCGGATTGGGGATGCTGAATCCTTACGCGATTCGCACCATCAAGCAGCGGCTCTCGGTTCCGGTGATCGTCGACGCCGGGGTCGGCACCGCATCCGATGCGTGTATCGTGATGGAGCAGGGCGTCGACGGGATTCTGATGAACACCGGAATCGCCGCCGCGCAGGATCCGGCGCGCATGGCTGCCGCGATGAAGAGCGCGGTCGAAGCGGGCAGGCACGCTTACCTGGCCGGAAGAATGCCGCGGCGTGAAGTCGCCGTTCCGTCTTCCCCCTCGGCAGGAATGCTCGGCGCATGAGCACGACCATCGTATCCCCTGGCGGAGTCACCGCGGCGCGCGCCGTTGCGGCTGAGATCTGCGTCGACCTGCGGAGGGGAGAGTTCCTCGATCAATCCTTTGAGCGGCGGATCGGCCCGCTCGATGCGCGCGATCGCCGCTGGACGCGCGAGCTCGTCTACGGGATGCTGCGTCACCGCGGCTGGATCGATGCGATTCTTTCCGACCGGGTGCGCGGCGGACTCGCGCGTCTCGATCCCGACGTGATCGACCTGCTGAGGCTTGGCGTTTACCAGCTGACCAACATGGGCAGCGTCCCGGCGTATGCGGCAATCGCCCAGACCGTCGAGCTCGCCAAGCGTCGCCACGGACTCGGCGCCAGCAAGCTCGTGAATGCAGTGCTGCGTCGCACCGATCGGGAGCGCGAGGGATTGGTCCCGGCGCCGGCTCAGGAGGCGGTGGAAGCGCTGGCGCTCAGGTACTCGCACCCGCGTTGGCTGGTCGCGCGTTGGTTGGAGCGATGGGGTGAGCAGGATACAGAGCGCCTGCTGACGCTGAACAATGCGGAAGCCCCGATTGTGCTGCGCCCGTACGGGATCGTGAGAGAGCAGCTCGAGGCAATGCTCGAGGAAGCCGGCGTTCACGTCGGCGACGCGCCCCACGTGCGAGAGAGCATCGCCGTATCCGGCGGAATCACGCTCACCGAGCTGGGCGCATTCAAGAAGGGATTGTTCTTCGTCCAGGACCCGGCGGCGACACTGGTTACCGAGTATGCCGCGATCCCGACGCGAGCTGCTGTCGCGGATTTCTGCGCGGCGCCGGGTGGAAAGTCACTCGAGCTCGCACGAACAGCAGCAACGGTATTCGCCGGCGACAAATCAGTGGGACGTCTGCAGCGACTGCTGGCCAACCAGCGACGGCTGGAGACCACGAACATCTATCCGTTTGTCGCCGACGCGCGGCATCCGGCGGTGCGTCCCGTCGACGCAGTGCTGATCGATGTGCCCTGCACCGGGACCGGCACGTTCCGCAGACATCCCGACGCTCGTTGGAGACTCAAGATCTCCGACCTCGCGGTGATGTCGGCGCTGCAGAAATCAATTCTGCGCGCTGCGGCAAGTGCGGTGAAGCTGGACGGTCTTCTCGTCTACAGCACCTGTTCGCTCGAGCCGGAGGAGAACGACTCGCAGGTGGACTGGTTTCTTTCCGAGAATCTGAACTTCGTTCTGGAGCCGCCACCGGAGGGGTCGGTCTCGCCTGACCTGCTCGACGGCGGACGGCTGCGAGTGCTGCCGCAGCTTCATGGAACCGATGGTGCATTTGCCGCGCGATTGCGCAGGGTAGGCTAGGTGAACTGGCGCGCGCTTCCTCGGCGTGCGTTCCCATATCTGATTGCTGCGGTCGGCGGATTTCTCATCGCCTACGTCGCGGTCTTTCTGTTCGCGTTTCCGGCTGAGGTCCTTCCGGACGACGGGATTCTTCCGAACGTGGTCGGCAAGACGTTCGAGGACGCTTCCGCTCTCCTCCAGAAAGCAGGATTCCCGGCGCAGCAAGGCGAGTCGAGATACCACAAGAGCATCCCAGCCAACGTCGTGCTTCAGGAGGACCCGCCGGCGGGAAGCAGGCAGAAGCGTGGTACGAATGTCGTGCTCGCCCTGAGCGCGGGCCAGCGCACGGCGGAGGTCCCGGTTACCGCCAACATGTCGCAGCAGCAGGCGCGCATCGCAATCGAGAACTCTGGACTCACGATGGGCAACGTCAGCGAGCAGCTCGCCGATCATCCGCGCGGTCTCGTCATTGCCTCGTCTCCCCCGGCTGGAACGAAACTGGACCTGCCCGGCAGCGTCGACATCGTGCTGAGCAAAGGGCCCGCGACGATCCAGGTGCCCGATCTGTATGGTCGCAGTGTCGGAGAAGCGAGATCGATGATCGAGCAGCTGGGCCTCCGCATCGCCGGGATCTCGCGGGACACGAGCTCGCTGCAGCCGGAAAACACGATCATCAGGCAGCTCCCGGCGGCTGGTCAGACGGTTGCCGCGGGAGGAGCGGTGAGTCTCACCGTCTCACACTTCCCTCTTCCGCCGACAATCAGAATCGACACCGCGATCTCAGCGCCCCCGCCCCTGGTTTCACGGTAACTGCCGCATGAGTGTTCGCATTGCGCCCTCGATTCTCAGCGCCGACCTCGCGAAGCTCGCTGACGAGATCGCTATGGTCGAAGCTGGGGGGGCGGATTGGATCCACATCGACGTGATGGACGGGCGCTTCGTTCCGAATCTCACCTTTGGCGCGAAGGTGATCGAGTCGGTGCGCAAGCTCACCAGGCTTCCGCTCGACGTGCACCTGATGGTCGTCGAGCCGCAAAACTATTTCGAGAGCTTCGCCGAGGCGGGTGCCAACGGGATGTCGATTCATACGGAAGTGTCGCCGCATCTGCAGCGGCAGCTCAATCGTATTCGCGAGCTTGGCTGCCGAGCGGGTGCCGTCGTGAATCCGGCGACGCCGCTCACCGCCGTGAGCGAAGTGATTCCTGATCTGGACCTGCTACTTGTTATGACCGTCAATCCTGGTTTTGGGGGGCAACGCTTCATCAAGGGCTCGGTCGACAAGGTTCGCCGCGCCCGTGAGATGCTGGCTGAGAACGGCAGCACGGCCTTTCTCGAGGTCGATGGCGGTATCGACCGCAAGACGATCAAGGCGGTGTGGGAGGCTGGCGCCGATACTTTCGTTGCCGGTAACGCGATTTTCGGCGCCAAGAATCCGAAGGCGGAAATCGGCGAGCTGCGCGCCCGCGCGACCGCACAGGCATGACGGGTCGACAGCAGATCGCCATTGGCCTGGTCGTGATCGGCGTCGTGAGCGCCGTAGCCTATGGAGCGACACGATACCTTCGCAAGGAGCTCTTCCCCGTCGAGCTGGGAAGCACCGCGCCGGAGTTCAAGGCGTTCACTCTCGATTCGGTCCCGCGCGAGAAGCGGCTCGCTGATTACCGCGGTCAGGTTCTCATGATCAACGTGTGGGCGACGTGGTGTCTACCGTGCCGAGTGGAGATGCCGAGCATCGAGGCGCTGCACAAGGCGTACGGGCCAAAGGGGCTGAAAATCGTGGCTGTCAGCGTCGACGATCCCGGAACCGATTCCACCATCCGCGCGTTCGTGAAACAGTACGGACTGACGTTCGAAGTTCTGCACGATCCACAGGCCAGAATCTCCGATCTCTATGACATCACCGGGTACCCAGAGACCTTCATCGTCGGAAAGGACGGCATCATCAGAAAGAAGCTGATGTCCGCGACCGACTGGAATTCTCCGGAGGCCCGCTCGCTCGTCAACAGGCTGTTGGCGGAGCGAACCCAGTCGTGATGATAAGAGGTCGTCTCTCGATCGCCGCGAGACTCGCGTGACCCGCATACTCGGCATCGAGACTTCGTGCGACGAGACATCCGCCGCGGTGCTGGAAGGTGAGGGCGACGATGTCGCGCAGAAGTCGCTCGTGATTCTGTCGCAGGACATCCACAGGGTTTTTGGCGGCGTCGTTCCCGAGATCGCATCGCGCGCTCATCTGACCAGCATCGTTCCCGTGGTGGACCGAGCTCTCGAGGAGGCTGGGACAACTCTCGATGAGCTCGATGCTGTCGCGGTCACGCATGCGCCGGGACTCGTCGGAGCGCTGCTCGTGGGTGTGAGCTACGGTAAAGCGCTTGCGTTCTCGCACGACATCCCGCTGCTGGGGATCCATCACATGGAGGGACACCTCTTCGCGGCGGCGCTCGAGCACGAGGATGCCGTGCCTCCCTTCACCGCCCTTCTGGTTTCTGGCGGCCACACACTTCTGCTCGACGTCGAGGCGTGGGGTAGATATCGTCTGCTCGGAGCTACCCGCGACGACGCAGCGGGCGAAGCGTTCGACAAGGTCGCGAAGCTGCTCGGACTTCCATATCCCGGCGGACGCCATGTGGAGCAGCTCGCGCGCGGAGGAGATCCCAGGCGCTTTCACTTCGCCCGTCCGATGCTCCGCAAGAACGCGTTGCCCGACGACGAGAGCTACTACGCGTTTTCGTTCAGCGGCATTAAGACTGCGGTGCTCAACGCCGTTCGCGCGTCGAACGACATCGAGGCCGACAAGGCGGACATCGCGCGCGCGTTCCAGGATTCGATGATCGATACATTGGTAGAGAAGACCAGCCGCGCAGCCGATGGGTTTTCGCGTCAGCGCGTCGTACTCGGCGGCGGCGTAGCGTGCAACAGCACTCTTGCCACTGCCATGGGCACCCGCTTGTCGCCCGACGGTGTAACAGTCTTCACGCCGACGGCGCGACTCGCCACGGATAACGCGGCAATGATTGCCCGCGCCGGATTCTTCCGGTTCGAGCGGGGAGAACGCGCTGGCCTCGACCTCAACGCCTATGCGAGCTGCCCTATCCCGGGACTCGTCGCGGCCTAGATTTCATACCAAAATGCAGAAAATTTTCGCGTCAATAGTTCAACAGCCTCTCTCTTACGATGTGGGACCGATCCAGCTTACCGGCTTTGGTCTCGCCGTCCTAATGTCGTTCGTCATCGCCCAGATCATCGCGCAGCGGGAGCTCGCGCGACGTGGTCACGACCCGGAGCCGATGGGCGATATCGTCTTTGCCGCGGTAGTAGGCGGACTCCTTGGCGGAAAACTTTACTATGCGATGCTCATGCACGATGCCACCGCCGTGTTCAGCAGAGCGGGGTTCGTGTTCTGGGGAGGATTGATCGGCGGCATACTCGCATCTTACCTGGTCGTTCGCGTAAAGAAATTGAGCTTCCCGCGCATCAGCGATGTCGCAGCACCAGCGCTAGCCGCCGGCTATTCGATTGGCCGCACGGGCTGCTGGGCGGTTGGCGACGACTATGGTCGTCCCTTCAGCGGCCTTGGCGCCGTGAGCTTTCCCAACGGTGCGCCCCCGTCGACCGTGGCCAATATGACTCAGCTCTTTCACATCCCGGCGCCACCGGGCTCGTCGCCCAATCAGGTTCTTTCGGTCTATCCGACGCAGCTGTACGAAGTCGCCCTGGGTTTCGTCATGTTCCTCATCCTTTGGCGATTCCGCGACCACAAGCACGCCGAAGGCTGGCTGTTCGGCTTGTATTGCGTGCTCGCGGGAGTGGAGAGGTTCATCATCGAGTTCGTGCGCGCCAAGGACGACCGTTTCTTCTTCGGCACGT
>JALYYH010000294.1 GCA_030946665.1 Gemmatimonadota bacterium | reverse complement strand
TCCCGATCGTGATCTCCCCGCACAATCCGAACAGGATGTACGTGGGCAGCAGCGTGATTTTCCAGTCCGACGACGAGGGTCAGACTTACAAGGCAATCAGCCCCGACCTCACACGTCACGATCCGCGCACCCTCGGCTCCTCGGGCGGGCCAATCACGAAGGATCAGACGTCTGTGGAATACTACGCGACCGTATTTACGATCGCGGAATCGCCACGCGCCGCCGGTGTAATCTGGGCGGGGTCGGATGACGGACTGGTGCATGTCACTCGGGACAGCGGCAAGACGTGGAAGAACGTGACACCCACCGGGCTGCCGGAGTGGGCGCGCATCTCGATGATCGAGCCGTCGAATTTTGCTCCGGGGACGGCGTATCTGGCCGCGAATCGCTACCAGCTCGACGACATGAAGCCGTATCTCTACAAAACGACTGACTACGGCGCCAGCTGGACCCCGATCAATAACGGAATTCCCGCCACCGAGTTCACGCGAGTGGTGCGCGAAGATCCTGAGCGAGCGGGCTTACTGTACGCCGGAACCGAGCGCGGCGTCTGGGTTTCATTCGACGACGGGGTGACCTGGCAAACGCTTCGGCGCAATCTGCCGATCGTTCCGATCCACGATCTCGCGGTAAAGGACGGCGATCTCATTGCGGCAACTCACGGGCGGTCGTTCTGGATTCTCGACGATCTTTCTGCCTTGAGGCAGATGCGCCCAGAGATAACACGCGCTTCCGCGTATTTGTTCAAGCCGCGCAAAGCTTATCGCGCCACGTTTGCCGGAGGCGGAAGAGATGGCGCCGCTGGCGGACATCCGTTGGCCGCTAACCCTCCTTCTGGTGGGGTGGTGTACTACTGGCTCGCCCAGCCGCGCCAGCTCGTCACGATGGATTTCCTCGATGCGGAGGGTAACGTGATACGCAGCTTCACCAGTCAGCAGGACGCAACCGTTGCGGCGGACTCCGTGCGAGGCGACAGCGCTCGGACCGCTCTTAACGACAGCGTCCGTCGCGCTGGTGGTACGCCCGATACCACGACGAAACTGGAGGCGCGTGGCGAAGAAACTTCACCGGGCGACGACGGTCCGCCCCGACGCCCGCCCCCGCCTCGCGTCGCTAATAAAGCCGGGCTCAACATCTTCGCGTGGAACCTTCGCTATCCCGATGCTTCAGTCTTCCAGAACATGATTCTCTGGGCGGGCGGAACGTCTGGTCCCGTGGTACTGCCCGGCACTTACACCGTGAGGATGAGCGTCAATGGCCAGAGCTACCGGCAGCCGCTGACGGTCGTCAGGGATCCGCGCAGCACGGCGAGCGACGCCGACCTGCGCGAGCAGTTCGACTTGCTGATGCGCGTTCACGAGAAGACGAGCCAGGCGAACGATGCGGTCAAGACGATTCGGAACGTGAAGGCCCAGCTCGCCGATCGTGTCAAGAAGATGCCGGCGGACAAGAGCACGACGTTTGCGACCGTGGCAAACTCCCTCGCCGACAGGCTCTCCTCGATTGAGAGCGAGATCTATCAGGTGAAAAACCAATCCGGTCAGGATCCGCTCAACTATCCAATCAGGCTGAACAACAAGATCGCGGCACTATCCGGTGTGGTGGCCGGGACCGACGCTAAACCGACCAGCCAGTCGTATACCGTGTTCAACGAACTGTCGTCACAGCTGGATCGGCAGCTCTCCACGATGCGCGGAACACTCATCATTTTGCCGGCAATCAACGCTTCGCTGAAGGCAGCGGGACTTCCTCCGATCGTGCCGACTACGGAGGAGATCAGGAGCTCGCCCCCCCCGCCCGACTCCGTCCGGAAGCGATGACGACGAGGTCGAGAAGTAGAATCATGCGCGCCAGGTCTATTGGTCTGCTCATCGCTGCGTTCGCGGTGTTGGGAGTCGGAGCGTGCGACAGAAACGGGGAGGATGACGGGAGTCGGACCCGGATCAACGTGCTCGATTCAACCTTCACTCAGTCGTGGCAGACCATGCAGGATACGGGGGTCGTTTACCGCATAGAGGTCATCTCGCCGTTCGGCACCGACACGATTCGCAACGTCATCCCGCCCGCTCCGGTCGTCGTTGGCGACACACTCGTCATCGGCCTGATGCAGGTCTCGGAAGATTCATCAACCCCCCAGCGGCAGATCTTCCGCGCGCGACTTGGTCAGCACCGAATCGAGACGAAGTCGATACCGGCCGACGTGTGGTCCTCGTACCAGGACGTGCTCGTCTCGCCCGATGGACATTATGTCGCCTACGTCGGCGAGGACACTACACCGGAGAATCCAGGCACCTACGCGGTCGTCCGGAACCTTGCTACGGGCGAAATCGCGCAGAGAGGACCCGGTGGCGGGGGATGCGACTGTGACGAGGATTTCAACCACGCGCGATGGTTTGCGCCCGACAGTTTTGAGATCGCGGTCGCGCACACCAGCACGAAAGCCGGGTGGGAGCGGATCTCAGGCAAAGCATCAGCGCGCCGAATCCGCGTGGATACACTGACCGAAGAGCCCGACTGGCATTGAGAGATCCGAACCGCGATTTGTTGCCCGCTTCGACATTGTGGCGGGACGAATTGGGTTCGAGCAAACGCCGAGCAACTTCGAGTTCGACCAGCGGAAATACAAGCCCAAGCAGTGTGTGTGGTGCGCAAAGCTCATATCTTGTAACTCCTAGCCCGCCGGTTCGTACATATGCGAATGCAGACACCAGCTCCTCAGCCAATCCCGACGCCTCCCAGACCGGTCGTGATGGTCCACGACGCGCCGCGCGCCGGCACGTTTACCATCGCGACGCCGATGACAGCGCGCGAGTTGGATGTCCTTAAAGCGCGCAGGGAAGAGCTCTCGACTCAACTACAGTCCGTCGACAGTCGCCGTTCGAAACTGCTCCGCCAGCTGACGCAAACGGGGGATCCCACCGCCAAGACCGGCCTCGAGGATCGACTTGCTCTTCTGGACAAGCGCCAGCTGCAGCTCGAATCGGACCTCGGCGAGACGGGCCAGCAGCTCTCCAGCGTGCCCGCGGGGTTGGTCGCCAGTACCCAGGCGCCGGTGTTCGCTGGATTGGGGTCGGGCCAGGTGGTGGCAATCTCCATCGTCGCCATGATTTTCGTCCTTGCTCCGCTGGCGATCGGATTCGCGCGTACCCTTTGGAAAAGATCGAATAAGCCGTCCGTCCATCCGGCCGCTCTCGCCGAGACCGCTCAGCGACTGGAAAGAATCGAGGGAGCTGTCGACACGATCGCACTCGAGATCGAACGAATCTCGGAGGGCCAGCGGTTCGTCACGAAGATCTTGTCCGAGACACAGCATCTGCCTTCACTAGGCGCGGGACAACGCGCTGCCGAGGTTGTGCGTTCAGGTCAATAACCGATACCGGCCCGAAATAAAAAAAGCGCACCCGGCAGGATGCGCTCTCTTTATCGTGCTTGTTCAGGTCGCGGTCGAAGCAGACTTCTCGTTACCCTGGGTCAGGCCCTGCTGTCGCAGAGCCGCGGCGCCCATCATGCCGCCGAGCCCCATCGACTCGACCACGTTGCTCGGAACGACCATGAGCGCGCCCTTCTCCTTCAGCCCCTCGTACAGGATGTTCATCGCGCGAAGGTGGAGAGCCGTCGGATTGTTCTCGTAGGACTTCGCCGCTTCGAAGAACAGGTGTGCAATCTCCACTTCTGCCTGGCCAAGAATGATGCGCGCGGATTTTTCGCGCGACGCCTGCGCTTCGCGGGACATGGCGTCCTGGAGCGAAGTCGGGATGACAATGTCGCGCATCTCGACTGACTGCACAGTCACCCCCCACGGGTTCGAGCGCTGATCGATCAATGCCTGCAGCTCGGATTCGATCCGCTCTCGCCCACGAAGCAGCTCGCTCAGTGAGGTTCGACCGATTATGTCGCGCAGGCCGGTCTGCGCGGCCCAGCTGACTGCCTGCGTGTAGTCCTGAACTTCGAGTGCCGCCTTTTCGGAATCGTGGACCATCCAGAAGAGCACGGCGTCGACGTTGACCGGAACGGTGTCGGAGGTGAGCGTCTCCTCCGCCGCGAAGCTCGTGGTGACGACGCGTTGGTCGACATAGATGGTGACGGTCTCCACGAACGGGGTTATCCAGAAGAGACCAGGACCACGAAGACCCGTGTATTTCCCAAGACGGAGCACGACTGCGCGCTCCCACTGCTTGGCGATCTTCGGGGACTGCGAGAGAAAAATTCCCCCTACCACGGCGATCAGCAGCCACGACGGATTCTGTGTGGACGCCGTTCCGATGATCCCCAACAGAACCGCTATGATCAGAATGAATACCGCTACCACATTGGTGCGCGCCTGGCCGCGTGAGGCCCGCGCGGCGCGGCGTGCTGCGAGAACTTCATCCATGCCTGGCATCTATTTCTTCTCCTCGTTTCTGAGCTGGCTTATTAGCTCGGGTAAAGTGAATCCCAACAATGCCGCGTCGCCAACGAAGCGCTCGATCAGCGCCCGCAGCTCGCGCTCTCGGTGCTGCCGCGCCGCCTGCGGCGACGGTGATTCGAGAACGAAAGTGCCCACTCCGCGCCGAGTCTCCAGAACTCCGTCGCGCTCGAGCTGGGCGTAGACTCTCGCGACGGTATTCGCGTTGACCGCAAGGTCCACGGCGAGCTGCCGCACGGTTGGGAGCTGCGCGCCCGGCTCGAGTTTCCCCGTCGCGATCGCCGCTCTGATCGACCGGTCGAGCTGAGCGTAGATCGGAGTGGGACTGGTGGTATCGACCTCGAACATTGACATTGTCTGCTTGTACTATAACACTAGTACAATACGGGGGTTAGCGGGGATGGTTTCAACGCCGCAGCGAACCTTCGGTTACCGGCTGTGAGTGTACATCAGATCGACCAGCTCATCGTACATGTCGTCGGCATGACGGCCTCCGGCGCGTATCGCGCCCGTGGCGCAGTGCTTCAGGTGGTTCCGCATCAGCTCACGGCCAACTCCACGAAGCGCTTCGTGAACCGACGATACCTGGGTGAGTATGTCGGCGCAGTATCGATCGTCAGCGATCATCTTCTGGAGTCCCCGCACCTGCCCCTCGATACGCCGAAGTCGTTTGAGGTTTCGCGACTTCACATCGGGATCGACCGCAAGCGCTTTTCTCGAGCCCGCCGCATCGCGTACCGCGCACCCACACTCGGCGGCGGATACGGGGTGGCTCGATCCCTTTCGCTCATCTCGTTTATCAGCAACCGCCATATCGTCTCCCCGGTTTCTTACGCGACGCGTGCGCGCCGCAGCCTCAGGCTGTTCGTCACTACGCTCACCGAGCTGAGCGCCATTGCCGCGCTCGCGATGATCGGACTGAGCATCACTCCGGTGAACGGATAGAGCACCCCAGCCGCGATCGGTATTCCGATCACATTGTAGAAAAACGCCCAGAACAGGTTCTGTTTCATGGTCGCCATCGTCTTGCGCGAGAGTGAAATGGCCGCCGGCACGCCACGCAGATCGCTCCTCATCAGCGCGATGTCGCTCGCCTCGATTGCGATGTCCGTCCCCTTCGGCATCGAGATTCCGACATCCGATTGCGCGAGCGCGGGGGCATCGTTGATTCCGTCGCCGACCATTGCGACGACTCGTCCGTGCGATTGGAGCCTGCGAATCTCGGCGACTTTATCCTGGGGCAGGACCTCCGCGACAACGCGGCTAACGCCGATCTCCTTCGCGATCGCCTCCGCTGTTTTGAGCCTGTCGCCCGTAAGCAGCAGCACATCGACTGACATCGCCCGCAACTTCTCAACTGCTTCGCGCGACGTCGGTCTCAACGAGTCAGCGACGAGCATGAGGCCGGCGACGCGGCCGTCGATGGCAACGTAAAGCTCGCTCGATCCTTCATGCGGGGAGGATCGGTCCCCGGACCGTGCCGCTTCAACGGCGATGCCCAGCGCGCGCATCAGCAGCGCGTTGCCAACCGCGACTTCGCGACCCCCCACTTTGCCCGTTACTCCACTGCCAGTGCGGGACTTGAAGTCTTCGACCTGATCGAGAGCGAGCCCTCCGTCGCGCGCCGCGCGCACGATCGCGGCCGCAACCGGATGTTCCGAGTGGCGCTCTACCGCTGCCGCGTATCCCAGAATTTCCGGCTGACTCAGTGGGCCGAGGGCGATGACGTCAGCGACCGCGGGAGTGCCTTCCGTGACGGTGCCGGTCTTGTCGAGGACCACTGTATCGACATCGCCCGCCCGCTGCAGGATCTCCCCGCCCTTGATCAGCAGGCCCAACTCCGCGCCACGACCCGTCGCCACCATTACCGCGGTAGGGACAGCGAGCCCCATCGCGCATGGGCAGGCAATTATGAGGACCGACACCGCCGCCGCAATCGCTCGAGGAAGCGCAATCGGACCGCCAACAAAATACCAGATGATCAGTGTCGCGATCGCGATCGCGAGCACTATCGGGACGAAAACTGCGCTGACCTTGTCCGCGAGCCGCTGAATGGGGGCGCGCGAGCTCTGGGCATCCTCCATGAGCGTCACGATTCGCGCCAGCAGGCTCTCGGCTCCAACGCTCGTCGCACGGTAGCGGAACGAGCCGGTCGTATTCACCGTCCCGCCGACCACACGATCACCGACGCTCTTAGCGACCGGCAACGGCTCACCGGTCAGCATCGACTCGTCGATGTCGCTTTCCCCTTCGACCAAAATGCCGTCGACAGGGACGCGCTCCCCCGGTTTGACCACCACCGTCTCTCCGGACTTTACGTCCCCCAGCGGCTTTTCGATCCAGGCACCATTCTCCTCGACGTGAGCGCTCGATGGCAGCAGCGTTACGAGTTTTCGCAGCGCCTCGGAGGTTTTCCGTCTGGCCCGTGCTTCGATCGCGCGGCCAGCGAGAACCAGTCCGATGATGAAGATGACCGCTTCGAAGTAGACATCCGGCGCAATCCCGTTTCGTGAAAAAAGATGCGGCGCGACCGTGGCGATCACTGAATAGAGGAACGCCGAACCGGTGCCCAGCGCTACCAGGGTGTTCATGTCCGCGGAGCGGTGGCGCACAGCCCTCCAGGCGCGCCGGTAGATGTCGCGTCCC
Source organism: Gemmatimonadota bacterium (assembly GCA_030946665.1). The sequence goes on along the minus strand of JALYYH010000294.1, from coordinate 14,813 downwards.
GCCCATCCCAGAATCACCGTCGTCAGGCCCAGCAAACCGAAGTTCGCCAGGCTGTTGCCCATCAGCAGCATCGAAACGCCCATTGCCACTATCCCGGCCACTACGCTTGCGGTCGCCTTGATCGCGAGGTCTCGTGCTTCGCGCTCATCGGCGTCTTCCTGTCTCGAGCGCAGCTCGGCAGGACTCTGGTCGGCCCGGGGCAGCTCGGCCTCGTAACCGGTAGCGCGAACGGCCTCGATGAGCCGGGCAGGGTTTACCGCCGAGGGGTCATATCGAACCGCGGCGTTCCTGGTGACCAGGTTGACCGAGGCATCGATGACGCCCGGCTCGCTGGCCAGGGCGCGCTGTACGCGGGCCTGACAGGCGGCGCAGGTCATTCCGGTTACAGGGAAGGAAATTGAGTCTTCGTCGCTGCTGACGAGCCGCGTTGCCATGATCTGGGTTCTCCTCACCTCTCAATCAATATACCCCCCTCCCCTATGTCAAGGCCCCGACCCAGCGTCGAGCTGAGCTAGAGGAGCGGATTTTGCGATGCTTAAGTGGGTTTGAAGGCAAGCTTTCGGGAGCGGGTTTATGGGCACGTCGGAACGACCGAACGTCGAACCAGCAGATGGTGCATTCGAGAATTGCACGCTGGCCAAGGTGCTGGCAGACAGAATGCGAGAGAGCCGGGAGGACCTCACCCACCGCTGGCTGGAGCGGATCAGCGCGCGGGTGAGTCTCGATCCGAATCGAATTTTCCCCACCGACGCCCTTCTCGATCACGTGCCGCTCCTCATACTCGGCATTGCTGACTACATCGAGAATCCGGGGAAGGTCATCCTGTCGGACGTGCCTGTCGTGGCGAAAGCCATGGAGCTGGGTGAGCTGCGGTTCGCGCAGGGGTTCGACGAGTACGAGCTGCTGAAGGAGTACGAGATCTTCGGTGGCATTCTGTTCTCGTTTCTCTCGCGTATCGCGGATGGGATAGAGGAGCCGTGCAGTCGCGGCGAGCTGCTCGCGTGCGCTCACCGGCTATTCCTGGCGGTCGCGCTCATTCAGCAGGCGACGCTTACCCACTATCTGAGCCTCGTCAAGGAGCGACTCAGCGAGCGCGAGCAGCGGCTCCGCGCCTTCAATCGCGCATTGAGCCACGAGCTCAGGAATCTCATCGGGGCGGTCGCTGGAGCGGCCGAGATCCTGGAGCTGGAGGGCACCTCCGAGGAGCAGCGTCGGACCATGGTCTCCATGATCGTTCGCAACACCGAGACGATGAAGGTGTCGCTCGAGAATCTCGTCGAGCTGTCGCGAATGGGCGAGGATGTGCGCCGTTCCCGACACGTGGCACTTCCGCAAGCCGCGGCAGAGGTCGCTCGTCAGCTCCGCGAGGCCGCTCGCGGGCGGGGAGTGGAGATCAGGATCGCCCCTGACCTTCCCGCCGTCGACGTGAGTGCAGCGGCGTTCGAGCTGTGTCTCTCGAATCTCATCGCGAACGCAATCAAGTACTCCGACCCGGCCAAGGAGAAACGCTGGGTGGAGATTCGCGCCAAAGCGACTTCAGCGAGTGGCGGCAAGGGAGCTGAGACAATCGTAGAAGTCCGCGACAACGGCCTGGGAGTTCCAGAAATGATGAGACCACGCCTGTTCGAGCGGTTCTTTCGCGCCCACGAGGAAACCCAGCGCGAGATCGAAGGAACCGGCCTTGGGCTCAGCATCGTAAAAGAGACAGCCTCCTCAATGGGTGGCCGCGCCTGGGCTGAATTCCGGGACGATGGAACCGCGTTCTTCTTCACGATGCCGAGCCGCCGCCATGATGACGAGGTCGGCATCGCGCTGGCCGAATTTCGCTCAGCTACCGTATCGGACGGTCGAAGCGTAGAGGGTTCGGCACGCTGAAGCTGTAGTGCCACCACTCCTGGTCGTAATTCAGGAATCCTTCTCTTTCCATCGCTGTCTTGAGCTTCTGCCGATTCATCGCGGCTGAACCGCTCGCATTAGCCGTGTGAGCCGCTGGCGAGAAGGTGTCGAACGGCGTGCCCATCTCCAGTTCCCTGCCTGTGGCAAGGTCGATCAAAGTGAGATCGATCGCGAGGCCGAGATTGTGGCGCGATCGCCTGGCGATGTAACCATCGGCGAGGAGGTTTGGTCGGTGAACACGCTCCGTCCAGTCCACCATCGCCAGCGTGGCGCGCACGGGACGGTAAGCATCGAATACCTTTAGCCCAAGCCATTGAGACCGGAGCGCACGCTGGACGCGTGCCAACGCGGGCACGGCCTCGAGCCTCAGATAAGCATGATTGCCCTGGTATCCCGGAAGCGGGGCGCCGGTAAAATTGTTCGCAGTCGCATAGCGAAGATCGACGACAATCGTTGGCTCCAGCGAGAGAACGTCAACGAGGAGTGAGTCGGCGGCCGCGTCAGGCGCAATTTCGGTTTCGGCCGTATTGACCGGTGGCGCCACTGGCGCATTGTGCGGTGTCGGCGCACAAGCGATAGCAATTGCGATCGACAGGAACCCGAACGACTTTCGCATCCGTTAAGAATACTGCTCCGATCCAGACGTCGCGCCATCATTCCGACGGCATCGCGGTTGGCGCATATTTTCGCATGGCAAGCCTCGACGCGATAACTCCGTCCCCGCTGTCCCGCGCCGCGCCGCGCGGTCATCGCGCCGCCGTGTTTGCCAGCTTCCTCGGCTGGACTCTGGACGCGTTCGACTTTTTCCTAGTCGTCCTGACCCTCACCGCCATAGCGAAGGACTTCCACAAGACAGACGCCGAGATGGCGCTCACGATCACCGTGACGCTCGCATTCCGTCCCGTCGGTGCGTTCATCTTCGGATTGATGGCCGACCGTTACGGACGGAAGCTGCCGCTCATGATCGATCTCATCTTCTTCTCGATCGTCGAGGTTTTGTCCGGCCTGGCGCCGAACTATGCGACGTTTTTCTTTCTGCGCGCCCTGTTCGGAATCGGCATGGGCGGGGAGTGGGGAGTCGGCGCGTCGCTGGCGATGGAGAAAGCCCCGGCGCGTCAGCGAGGCGTTTTCTCCGGGTTGCTGCAGGAGGGATACGCAACTGGATATCTCCTCGCTGCTTTGTGCTACTTCTTTGTGTTTCCGCGCTGGGGCTGGAGGCCGATGTTCTTTATCGGCGGCGCGCCGGCATTGCTTGCCCTGTTCGTTCGCTACCGCGTGCACGAGTCCGAGGTGTGGGAGCGCACGAAGCACAAGGACTGGAGCAATCTCGGACGCGGAATCGCTTCGCACTGGAAGCTCTTTCTCTACCTGACGCTTCTCATGGCCGGAATGAATTTCGTTTCGCACGGCACTCAGGACATGTATCCGACCTTCCTCCAGCGTGACTGGGGCTTCTCGCCGCAGAAGCGCGCCATGCTGACTGCATTCTCGATGGTGGGCGCGATCATTGGCGGGGTTAGCTTCGGCTACCTGTCGGACAGAATCGGCCGTCGTCGCTCGATCGTGCTCGCTCTCGTTCTGGCGATAGTGATGATCCCGCTCTGGGCGTTCTCACCATCTATCATCGGCCTGGTGATCGGAGCGTTCGCGATGCAATTCATGGTTCAAGGGGCATGGGGAGTGATCCCGGCGCATCTCACCGAGCTGTCGCCGGACTCCGTCCGCGGGTTTCTGCCCGGCTTCGCATACCAGTGCGGGGTACTGATCGCCAGCTCAGTCGGTTACCTCGAGGCTTTGTTGGCGGCCCGAAAAAGCTACGCACACTCGATGGCGATCGTAGCGCTGACCGTTTTCTCAGCTGCCGCCACCATCGCCTGGGCTGGGCGCGAGCGGCACGGACTCGAATTCGGTGCCTGAATGACGGAGGTGCTGTTACGCCACGATCAAGCCGACTCGATTTCTTTCGCCTTCATCGTAAGTCCATCGAGCAATGCATGGACGTGCTGAGAGCTCGTTCGCGGATTCATCATTGTCACGCGGAGAACGGGCCTGTTGTCCAGAACCGTCGCAGTGATCCAGCCGGTCCCTTCCTTGTTGTAGCGGGGCCGGAGCTCGCGGTTCAAGGCATCGATGCGGTCGACGTCGGAGGCACCGCCACTCCGAGACTTACCCTTGCCGCTTTTTCCGACGTAGCGGAAACAAAGAATATTCGACTCGGGCTCGTGCAGATTCTCGAAGTCGCTCCGCTCCTCGATCTCGTCGTACAGCAGACGTGCCGTGTGACAAAGGTGATCGTACAATCGGCCGAGTCCATTCGACCCGAACCGCTGGATCACGAACCAGAGCTTGAACACGTCGGCCCTTCGCGAGCACTGAAAGCTCCTCACCCCCTGATCGGCCACCCTCTCCGATTTTCCTGCGTGAAACAGGTACGGCGCCTGCTGCGCGAATGCCAGATCGAGATCACCCTCGTCCCGCGTCAAAACCATTCCGGTTGCAAGCGGGAGCAGCATCATCTTGTGGGGGTCCCACGCCAGCGAGCGCGAGAATTTCAGCCCTTTGAGGGCGCGCGGCGCTTTTGTCGAGAGCAACGCGCTCGTGCCGTGCGCGCCGTCCACGTGGAGCCAGATCCCGCGCTCCGCGCAGATGCCGCCGATCGTTTCCAGATCATCGAATGAGCCTGTCGCCGTCGTGCCGGCCGTCGCCACGACCGCCATGACACGCTTTCCTTCGTGGCGAAGGTGATCGAGCGTCACCAGCAACTGGTTTACGTCCATCTTGTAGTCGCGCGACCGGATTGGGATTCCCCTGCGCTTTCCCAGCCCCAGCTGACCGATTGATCTTGTCACCGCGTAGTGTGCGTGTTCGCCGTATACCACGAACGGCGGATCCGCCCCCACGCCTTCTTCCAAGGCATTCGGCAGCACGGAATTCCGCGCCGCCAACATCGCCGTAAAGTTTGCCTCCGTGCCGCCCGAGGTGAGCGTGCCTCCAGCGCCGTCGCCGTAACCGGCGAGCCGCGACATCCACTTGATGATCTGGTGCTCGATCGCTGTGCCGGTCGGCGACATCTCCGAGACTGCCAGCGATTGATTGAGCGCGCCGATGACGCTCTCCATCCACACTCCAACCGGAAGCGGCGCCGATGTCTGATGCCCCATGTACATCGGGTGGCAGTACTTGTTGGCGTCGGCGAGAACGTCGCGCTCCAGGCGCTCGATGATTTCCGCTACCGGCCTCCCGTCGCGGGGAAACTCTTCGTCGAAGCGGCCGGCCAGCTCCTCGGCTGACCGCGGCGTCGATACCTGTCCCTCGCCACGGCGCGTCGACTCGAAGTACCGGGCAGTGACGGCGGCGAAGCTTGCTCCAACCTCGAGCGAGCTGTCCGCTTCGAGCTCGGCGAGAATGTCATCGATCATGACGGCAAATCTATCGGCTAGCCCTCGAGCAGTCCGTTCTGACGAACGAAATCGGCAAGCTCACCCCGCGAACCGACGCTCAGCTTGAGAAAGATGTTGGAGAGATGAGTGCTCACGGTGCGCGCGGAGATCTGCAGTGCCCCGCCGATCTCCTTGTTCGACTTCCGCGTTGCGACCATGCGGGCGATCTCTATCTCGCGGCCGGTCAGGCCGGCGGCGCCGCTCGTCGTTGATTTGGGTGGCGGCCTTAGCCCCAGTTCGCGCATCTCTTCGCGCGTTCCGTCGAGCTCCACGGTGGCTCCGAGGCGCGCGAATACTTCGTGTGCTTTTCGAAGCTGACGCATGCCTTCTTCGCGGTCCCCAACTTCAACGAAAGCGCCCGCGAGCCGGCGCCTGATGCGCGCAGCCTGCGGAGCGAACGGAAGCGATTCCAGCTGCTCTACCGCCGACTGCAACAGCCCGATGGCGCGCTTCGGATCCTGATCGCGAAACCTCGCCAACAGTCCGTCGCACGCGTCCGCGTACGCTAGTCCCAGCCGATGATTCAGTCGTCCCGCGTCGCGCCTCATACGGTCGAGGTGCGTGGCGGCAGTGGCAAAGTCACGCCCACTGAGCGCGGCGTCGCCTATGGTCGGGAGCAGCCACTGCAGCGCCCACACCAGGTATCCGGTGCGGTCGGCGATCTCGAGGCCGGCCTCACCGATGCGAACCGCCTCCGCGAAATCCCCCTTCGCGATGTAGTACGAGGCCATGCCAAGGTGTGCGGGAACGATCGACGGGACGTCGAGCGCGCGCTCGCCCGCGCCTTCCAGTGAGCCGGCTTTTTCCGCTCCGGCCAACTTCCAGGCCTCGTCGAAGTACTTCTTCGCCTTCTCATCCGCCCCGCGCCACAGGTAGATCAGGCCTGACCACACATAGAGACGGGGCAGCAGCATTCGTTGATTCAGGTCTTTCGACAGAGCGATCGTCCGCTCGGCGATCTCGATCGCTGCGTCCCAGTCGCCGGTACTCGAGTGATACTGAACCATGAGCTCGGCGGACCAAAGCGGGAGAAGCGGCGAGTGCATCTGCTCCGCCAGCAGATCGCTCGCCGCCACATGCTCGAGGAAGGCAGGGCCATCACCGGAAACCCCGGCGAGCAGGGCCATTCCCCAGTGCGCCGTCCATTCGAGCATCCGCTGCCTCGCAGCCTCGGCATGCGCGATCGCCTTGAAGCCGTGCTCGCGCGCGAGCTCGAGCGGTCCCGCCCACGTGTAAAGCAACAGCAGAGCACGGTGCGCGCGAGACAGCAGCGAATCGTTTTTCATTCCGCCCTCGGCGGCCGACACCAACGCGGATTCCGCTTCGGCCTGCGCTCTTTTCAACCGGCCGAGGTCCTGTAGCGCAATCGCCTTCGCGAGGCGCAGTCTCACCATTATCGTCCGGTCGCCCGACGCCGTCGCATACGAAAGTCCCGCTTCGTAATGAGCGAGAGCCTCCGCGTATTTTCCACTCCAGTAGCGGGCGAGTCCCATCCGGTGCTCGATATCGGCAACGGTTCCCTTCTCGCCGCGCTTAGCGGCGTCTTCGCGCGCGCGCATCCATAGGCTCATCGCCGCGTCATACTCGCCGAGGCGTTGTCGCGTGCGCGCAAGAGTTGTGAGAATCTCCTCGCGCGGCGCATCTGTTATGGATTGATCCTTGTCCAGATGGTCCAGCGCCGCAGCCAGATAGTTGGCGGCTTCTCGATTGGCGTATCGCTCGATGGCGCCGCGTCCGGCCGCGTACAAGTATCTGACTGCTTTACGCGCCAGCGGCCGTGAATGCGCGCGCGCGAAGTGCAATGCCAGCTCGTCGGCATGTGCCAGGGCGTCGTTGCCATAGACACGTTCCAGCGCTTCGGCGACGGTCGCGTGAAGAAGCCGCGCGCGCGCCTGCCCCAGCTCGGCGTAGATCACTTGCTGGAGCAGCGGATGCGTGAAGTCGTAGGAGATCGCATCGACGCTGCCGCTCTCTTCCAGCACCCGCTGCTCGAGCAGCTCGTCGAGGGCCCCGATGACGTCAGCCTCGGATAACCCCGCTATGCTGGCGAGTGATTCGTGGCCCGCGCGCGTGCCGATGACGGCGGCGAGGTTGGCGAGTTTCCGCGCATTGACCGTAAGCCTGTCGACACGCCCCTTTACTACATCCCTGATGGTGGAAGGCAGGTGAAGCCTTTGCATCTCCCATCCCACCCACCGGCCGTCACGCTGGGTGAGGGCGCCGGAGTCGACGAGTGACTTCAGCGTCTCTTCCACGAAGAAGGGATTCCCGCGCGTCCAGTCGTACAGCATCGAGGAGAAATTCCCGGCGCTGTTCTTGTCCACGCCGAACGCCTGCTGGATGACATCTTCGACATCTGTTGCCCGCAGGGGAGCAAGCTTCCGCACCGTCAGCGCGCCGATCCGGAGCAACGACTGCTCGGTGCTCCGCAGCGCCGGATTCAGGTCCCGCTCGGCTTCGTTGTATGTCCCCAACAATACGATCCTCTGAGCGTCGATCTGCCTCGTCACAAAATGGAACAGCTCGAGGGATGACGCGTCCGCCCACTGGAGATTCTCGAGGACGATGAACAAGGGCTGCTTCGCCGCCAGCCGTCCCAGAAACTGCGTGAAGTTCCAGAATAGTCTCGCCTTCAGCTCGGACGGGTCGGCGCCTGCCGACGCGCGCTCGGGATCCCCGAACGCGCCAAGACTTGGAAAGAGGTAGGCCAGCTCCGCGGCTCCCCCACGCGTAAGAACGGCCAGCGTCGCGGGTTCGAGCTTTCTCACCAGCGGGAGCAGGGCGTCGGAGAAAAGGGCGTACGGGACCCCGATTTCGACCGGATAAGAACGCCCGATGACAACCTTCCAACCGCGTTTGGCTGCGAGGTCCGCTGCCGATGCGGCCAGGCGCGTTTTCCCTATTCCGCCTTCGCCGACCAGAAAGACGGCGCGCCCCGCGCCCTTGGCGGCATCGTCGATCGTCCGCGACAGTAGCGCGAGCTCCGCGCTCCGGCCGACGAACGGGGCTTCGTCAGGCTTTGGCATCGCGGAGTAATGTACGAACACAAGTTTTTTGGAGCGAGCGGCGAGCTACCTCGTCGCCTCCTGATCCACCGGACTGAGGGCGAGGCTCCGCCATTCGCGCGTCCACACCTTGAAGCGTGACTCGCGTGCCTGACGTCCGAGGCCGACCACGAACCTGACCTTCATCGGCGATTCGAGGATCCTGTTGAACACAACCCGCCCATTTCCGGAAAAGGTCGTCCCGGGAACATCAAAGCTGACCAGCCGGCTTGGCGGGACAGGCACCTCCATGAGAAGACGAGCGCCACTCGGGCTCACATCCTCGAGAAGCGCAAGACCTTCGGTCGGGGGTTCTCCGTCTTCCCCTTCGATCACGACCCGCGCCGGCAGCTGAACGAAGAATCTCTTTTCACCGCGGATGTTCGCGACCAGCTCGACCGCCTTGTTGAAGAGATTCAGCGACTGCCGGTATTTCATGCGCCACATCGGAACGGAGTGATGCGTGCAATGTAGCTCGATCGCATCCCGCGTTTCCACGGGGAGATCGTCGAACTGGATGCCGTGGGTGTATACAGGATTTCGACCGGTGTAGCTCTTCTCCACGTGCATCACACGCCCCGTCACATCATACGTGCCCTGCGCCAGCGGCAGGGCAACACGGATCTCTGCCCCACGCGTCAAGGCGAACGACGCGCGAAACGCCAGGCCTCCGGGATTCAGGTCCTGGGTCAAGGCGAGAAGGTCTTTGTACTCCCTGCCCTCCACGTCAGTCGCATCAATCATGATCGGGAAAGCATCGATGAAACGGTGATCAATGCGCTGCTGACGCGAGGAGCGGCTTTGCAACACCACGAATCCCGCGAAGTAGATGTTCCACGCGATCCAGAAGCCATTCAGCCAGAACGCCAGCGACGACCAGCCGGGCGCGTGATAATCGACCCATCCGAAATGGAAAGCGATCGTCGCCCAGACCACCGATGCCACCGAGAGAATCATCAGAAATAGCTGTGGCGCGTAAGTCTCGAACGGGACCTCTCCAGTTCCCTTAGGCGTGACGTTGAACTTGAGCGGCTTCTTGGCGAAGAATCCGCTGCAGGCCCGGATGTACGTCCAGAACTTCGCCATGTTGTAGCGCTCGGAGATCAGAATCCATCCCGTCCCGCGCGACAGCATCTCGAACGAGATGATTGTGAGAAGCACGTACGGTATCAGCCGGGTGACCAGCTGCGCGTTCGTCACGTTCACTGGAAGCCATCCCGTGAGGAAGAAAACCACGGGAGCCAGGTAGAAAATCAGCTTCTGGGCTCCGTCGAGGTATGTCGCCGCCGAAGACAGATAGGCCAGCCGCTGCGGAATGGTGAGCCCGGGATAGAAGAGCGGGTTCAGCTTGCGCAGGATCTGCATCGAGCCCTGACCCCAGCGAAGTCGCTGGACGTGATACGCGAATGCCGACGACGGCGCCAGTCCGTAGGCCAGCGTCTCGCCGTGGTAAACCGATCTCCAGCCTCGCCCGTGGAGGACGATGGACGTCTCCATGTCCTCGGTAACTGTCTTGGTGGAAAAGCCGCCGATCTCGTCGAAGGCCTTCCTTCGCAGCACTCCGCAGCTTCCGCAGAAAAAGGCCGCATTCCATCTGTCCTTTCCGGGTTGTAGCAGCGAGAAGAAGATGCGATTTTCCTCCCACAGACTCCGTCCTTCTTCATTTACGACGTGGGTAAATGAATCCGTGTTGTAGAAATCCTGCGGCGACTGGACGAACGCGACACCTTCATCCCCGAAATAGCCGAGTAGGCGATCGAGAATGTTGGGGAGCGGAACATGGTCCGCGTCGAGCTGGAGAATGAATTCACCGTCGGTGACGTTGAGGGCGTGATTCAGGTTGCCTGCTTTGGCATGCTCGTTCCCTTCCCGGCGGATGTAGCCGATTCCCAGCGCGTCGGCCATGGCTTTCACTTCATCGCGCTTCCCATCGTCCAGCATGTACGTCCGGTGGGGATACTTGATCGCGCGCGCGCCGATCGCCGTTCGCCTCAGGACCTCCAGCGGCTCGTCATAGTTCGTGATGAACACATCGACGTTCAGGCCTTTCGGGGCCGGGGGCGAATCGCGGTATTTGAGCTTCCAAACCGTGGCAATCAGGAAGAACGAGTTGATCAGGCCATAAGTCTCTGCGACGATGAGGACGATCGAGAATATCAGCGCGCTCTGGTTCAGCGACGAGCTCCAGCGCCAGGTGATCCAGTAAAGGCCGTACAGCCAGGCAACCACCGCGAACACTCTGGTGATCACCTCTTCTCCACGTGGCAGTTTGGGGATGGCGTCGCGGAACGCAGTGTCTGGAATCTCGCCAACCGTGTCGAGAGTAGTCACTGCGCCCACCGGTTCAGCGGGCTGCATTCGGCCGTTCGTCGTCATTCAGAGGACCTCAGCTAGCGCGAGATTTATGCCTTACGAAAAGGTCGGCGTATTACACGGGAACTCGATCATTCGTTTCGATTTGCGCGAACATGGCGGACGACCTGCGCTGATCGGCGCACGCTCTCACCGGGGGCGAGACAGACTACCGCCGTTTGCTCGACCTCTTAGGCAACTCGAGCTTCGTCCTGCTGGGCGAGGGCTCCCAGGGTACCCACACTTCTATTACGAGCGGGCGGCGATTAGGAAACGCCTGATCGCCGAAAAGGCTTCAGTCACCCCGTCGACTGCTTGGACGACGTCGTGGAGAGGTCCAGCATCTTCTTGTCGCCCAGGTAATCGACCGATTTCAGGTCGGTGACCTGTCGCAGTCGCTGCACGATCGCGGCGATTCGGCTCGACGCAGAAAGAATCTCCGCGGCGACGTCCGGAATTTCTTCAGCGGTTGCATCGTTCGCCAGCAACTCGGCGTTCATCGTCAGCGCAGTGAGCACGTTGTTCATCTCATGAGAGACGGCTCGCGTTGCTTCGGCAATTCCCGCGAGGCGTTCTGCCTGGAGGCTGCGCTGTTCCAGCTCGCGCTGGACGGTGATGTCCTGGACCTGCCCGATGAAATAAATCGGCTCACCGGTGGCGCCGTGCACGGCCGATACCGCTACCGACACCCAGATAAGCTGACCGTCCTTTCGATAGTAGCGTTTGACCCGGTTGTAGCTGCTGATCTCGCCTGAAACCAATCGTCGAAGGTGCGCCAGATCATCCGATACGTCATCCGGATGGGTGACGGCCTGAAAACTGAGCTCGAGCAGCTCGCTCTCAGAGTATCCCAATATTTCGCAGAGCGACCTGTTCGCCCGCACCCACCGGCCGTCGAGACCAACGAAAGCCATGCCGTGGGGTGAGTACCGAAATGCGTTGCCGAATCGCTCCTCGCTTTCCCGGAGGGCGCGCTCGGCCTCCGTGCGCCTGGAGATGTCGCGGATCAGGCCAAAGATTGCCGGCTCGCCGTCGAACATGATCGGAACGGACATCACCTCGGCGGGCATGACCTCGCCGGACAGCGAGACGAAACGAACATCTATCGGCGGTCCTGCCTCGCCCGATTTCGCGAGCTGACGAAGGCGCTCTACTACCAGGGTCTTCGAGTCCTTGTGCACGAAGTCCATGATCGGGTGGCCGATCAGGGAAGTTGCTTCGCCGCCAAGCTTCTTCGCAGCGAACGGATTCAGATAGAGGAACTTCTCGAAATCATAAACGATGATCGCCTCTGGGGCGTTCTCGATCATCGCCTTGAAATCCCCGCTTCTGAACGCTGGTGGCATGGGTGAATATACTGACGACGAGATGAACGTACGCAAAGGTTTTCTGCCGCCGGCTCCCGTTGAAGCGTTAGCTTTGCAGCACGTTGATCTTCCCCCAGGATGGAGGCAAAGGCTCTGAAAAAATCCACCCGCCGTTCCGGCGCCCAGAAGCTCCAGAAAACCGCCAGCGCGATTGACGCTCGGGCAGTCCCGCTCGAGGAGGCAAAGAAAACTGCGAGCTTCGTCGCGCACGAGCTGAACAATCTTCTAACCGTCATTCAGATCAACACGGAGTTTCTGCTCGAATCCACTGGGGAGAATCCCGAGAGCGCGGAGGAGCTGGAGGAGATTCAGCGCGCAACCAGGCGTGCATCCATTCTTGCCCGCCAGCTGCTGGCATCCTCGCGACTGGAAGCTTTCGATCCGAGGGTCGCCGAGGGGACGCTGAGCCGAAAATCCACCGGTACGCCATCCGGGTCACGGGGTGCTGTCGCGGAGAAATCGCCTCGCTCGGCAGAGACGATCCTGCTGGTGGAGGACGAGGCCGCGGTGCGGGGTCTCGCCAAGAAGATCCTCTCGCAGAAGGGTTACCGAGTGCTCGAAGCCGCGGACGGAGCAATCGCGCTCCGGATTGCGGCCGGACACGTAGGCGAGATCGATCTCGTCCTGACCGACGTTGCGATGCCAAACCTCGGCGGACGCGGAATGGTCGAGGAGCTGAACGAGCTGAGTCCGAGCATGCGAGTCCTCTTCATGTCAGGCTACCCGAAGGAAGAGGTCTTTCCCGACAGGGAGACCGCCAAGGTCACGCCCTACCTGCAGAAGCCGTTTACAAGCGCGACCCTGTTTTCAGAGGTGCGCAACGCCCTCGGTTACGCCTAGAAATATCCCGCTAGGCGGGGGCGAGCTGACTGGTGCAATGCGGACACCTTGATGCGGCAGGGTCCATCGTCATCCGGCAGAATGGGCATGTTTTCTTGGGAGCTTCCGCAACCTGCTTGACGAAGATCTTAAAGATGCGCCATGCCACCACCCCGATGATCAGGAAGTTGATGACGGCAGCGACGAAGTCCCCAACGCCGAACTTTACTGACCCGACGGTCCATGTCGCCTTCTGCCAGTCACCACCGGGACCGATTGCCACCACCGCCGGCATGATGAAGTCGTCCACCAGCGCCTTGACCAGGGTGTTGAGCGCGCTGCCGATGACGACCGCGATCGCCAACGCTACGACGTTCTGCTTGAGCAGGAAGTCCTTGAACTCTTTCAGCATGGCCATGACAGATTTCCGGTAAGAAAATTTAGCTCGAGAGCGACAAGTTAGCTGTCGCGATCACTGATCGCCGCGCTGCGGCAAGTTTTCTGATAGCGGCGATGCCCGCGACGGGTCCAAGCGCAAGGATCACGAAGCCCCAGCGCCATCCCGCGCGTTGGGCGATTATCGGGACGATTTGCATTGGAAGCATCGTGAGCAGGAATCCGAGCGAGGTTTGCACCGCGAGGGCGGTCCCCACCGCATGGGTGGGGACGGATTCGGTCACCAGTGCACTGAACTGGGCGCTGTCGGCGATCACGAAGAAACCCCAGGTCATTGCCAGGGCACCGAGTACCCAGAGCGGTCCACCGAACAGAAGCCCGCTGAGAAGGCAGCAGCTCCCGCTCACGAGCAGGGAAATCGTAACGAGCCGCTCCCTTCCCCGCTTGTCGGCAAACAGTCCGCCCCACACCGAGCCGAAGCCGCCGATCGCGATCGTCGTGAACGCGAGAAGCGAGATCAACCCGGGCGCGCGGAATCTATCTCCCGCGCCGGCGGCAACGCTGGCGGCGAGAAACGCCGGGATCCACGTCCAGAACGCGTAGAGCTCGAACATGTGCCCCAAATAGCTGGCAGTCGCCAGGCGCCACTCCCGTACCCCCACGACGTCACCGACGTGGCTCCAGGAAAATGGGCGCGAAGTGAACGGGAATGGGCCTTCGCGGTACCACACGGCGACGAGGACGCCCCCCAGAAGCGCGCCAGCGCTGGCGGTCAATACGACAGGGCGCAGTCCCACGTGCGGAATGGCGCGAACGAGGTACGGCGTTGCCTTGCCAACCGTCAGTGCCCCCACAATCACTCCGATCGCAAGCCCGCGCTGCGCCCGGAACCAGGTGGAAATCATTTTCATCGCTGGAGGATAGACGCCAGCCAGAAAGAATCCGGTTAGAAAGCGCGCCAAAAGGGCGTAGCCGTACCCCGGCGCCACCAGGATCGCCGCGTTTGCGCCGGCGCCGAGGAGCGCCGACAAACTGAAAAGTCGACCCGCCGGGACGAGGTCCGCCACGTTCAGCACCGCGATGACTGCGGTACCGCACACGAATCCGAGCTGAACTATCGTCGTGAGCCAGCCGGCTTCGGCGGGAGTCAGTCCCCAAATGTCTCTGAGCTGGGGAGAGACGGCGCTCGCGGCGAACCAGAGCGACATGCCCAACAGCTCGGAGAATCCGAGTAACGCGAGCACCCGCCAGCGCGTCGAGTATGTGTCACCAGACATATGAAAAAATTAGCCTCGATGCTTACGCCTCGAACATGACCACCCCAGCTCAGACAGCGCCACCATCTGGGCCGGCGGCCCCCGCGCCGCGGGCCGCGGTCGCGACGTTATCGCGCGAGCTCGCCGATTTTCTCGTCGAGCTCTCGATCACGCTCAATAAGCACGCGATCTATCCGAGCAAGCATCCCCTTCTCGACCTCGCCATCGACTCGGTTGCCAACC
>JALYYH010000293.1 GCA_030946665.1 Gemmatimonadota bacterium | reverse complement strand
AATTCCGCCACGCTATTCCGCCGTCTCTACTGATGTGCGCTTGCGGCTACCTCGCGCCGGCGATTTCGCCTGCACCGCCGCGGCGATGAAGCTCGCAAAAAGAGGATGGGGGCGCGTCGGGCGCGACTGGAGCTCGGGATGGAACTGACATCCTATGTACCACGGATGGGTCTGCAGCTCCACGATCTCGACGAGCGATCCATCCGGAGACAGCCCGCTCAGGTTCAATCCATGCTCGACGAACTGGTCGCGGTACTTGTTGTTTACCTCGTAGCGGTGGCGATGACGCTCACTCACCTGCGGTGCGCCGTAGATCGCTGCTGCCTGGGTTCCTACGCCCAGGCGGCAGGGATAAGCTCCCAGGCGCATGGTGCCGCCCATGTCGGTGATGTGCTGCTGTCCTTCCATCAGCGAAATCACAGCGTCGTCGCAGTCCGGAGCAAATTCGCTCGAGTGACTGTCGGAAAGCCCCATCACGTTGCGCGCGAACTCTATGATGGCCGTTTGCATCCCGAGGCAAATGCCGAAAAACGGAAGGCCAGACTCGCGCGCGTATCGAATAGCCTCGAGCATTCCCTCCACGCCACGAACTCCGAACCCGCCCGGTACCAGGACACCGTGAAAATCTGCCAGCAGCTCGCGCGTCTTCTCCCTGCTCGTGAAGAGATCGCTTGCAAGCCACGAAACCTCGACGCCGACGTCGTTGGCAATCCCGCCGTGGATCAAGGCTTCCTGAACGCTCTTGTAGCTGTCGACGAGGCCGGTGTATTTGCCAATGACGGCAATCTTCACCCGTCCATGCGGATGCAGGATCCGCTCGACCATGCTTCGCCATTTCGAGAGGTCCGGAGCTCGGCGGCCGAGGAGGCCGAGCTTGTGCATCACCCGCTCGTCCAGACCCTGCTCGTGAAAGAGCAGTGGAATCTGGTAGATCGTCGGCACATCCCTGCTCTCGATGACGGCGCCGAACTCGACGTTGCAGAAGAGGGCGATTTTGCGCTTTACTTCCTCTGAGAGGGCGCGCTCCGTTCTGCAGATGAGAATGTCGGGCTGGATTCCGATCTCCATGAGCTCGCGCACCGAATGCTGGGTGGGCTTGGTCTTCACCTCCCCGGCGGCGGCGATGAACGGAACGAGGGTGAGATGGATGAAGATCGCGTTCTCGCGACCGATCTCGTGCCTGAACTGACGTATCGCCTCGAGGAACGGCAGCGACTCTATGTCACCGACGGTGCCGCCGATTTCGACGATCACGACGTCACTTTCCGGCGCGAGACGCTTCATGGCACCCTTGATCTCATCGGTAACGTGCGGAATCACCTGGACCGTCGAGCCCAGGTATTCTCCGCGGCGCTCCTTGGTGATGACGCTCAGGTAGATGCGGCCCGTGGTGATGTTGTTCGCCTGCGCCAGTGACCGGTCGATGAATCGCTCGTAGTGTCCCAGGTCCAGATCAGTCTCCGCCCCGTCGTCGGTGACGAAAACTTCTCCATGCTGAAAGGGCGACATGGTGCCCGGGTCTACGTTCAGGTAAGGATCGAACTTCATTATGGTCACGCGCATTCCGCGCTCGACCAGAAGTCGCCCTAACGAGGCGGCGGCTATTCCCTTCCCGAGGGACGAAACCACTCCGCCCGTGACGAAGATGTAGCGCGTTTGTTGGCTGGAACTACCCGGCATTTGTCAGTGCTCCCTTCATAAAGGCGTCCCAGCGCGCGTTCGCGCGCTCGAGGTCTTCTTCGGTATCGATTCCGCTTGCTGGTGCTTCGGTCGTTACTGCGACGCCAATCGGCAAACCGGCGGCCAGTGGTCGCAGCTGTTCGAGTCGTTCAATCTCCTCGAGTGGGTGAGGCGGGAGTGAAACCCACCGCTTCAGCGCCTCCCGCGAGTATGCGTACACCCCAATATGCTGCAAAGTACGCTCTGCCAGCTTTTCCGCGTCGGCCCGGTCGCGGAGAAAGGGAATCGGTGCACGCGAGAAGTACATGGCGCGTCCGTCATCGGCGACGACGACTTTTACCAGACTCGGAGTATCGAGAATTTCGGAGCTGGCGCGGGCTGCGGCCGTTCCCAATGGAAACCTGCCCGTCGCGACGAGCTGAGCCGCCCCACCCACCGCTCCCCGTCCGATGAATGGCTCGTCCCCCTGAACGTTCACGATTGTATCGAATCCGAGAAACCGTTGCTGGGATGCGACTTCCGCGACCCGTTCCGTCCCCGATGTGTGGTCAGGGCTCGTCAGGACGCAATCGGCCCCCGCTTGGCGCACGGTTCTGGCGACCGATTCATCATCCGTTGCGACGACGACGGTATCGGCGACATCCATTTGTGAGATTCTTTGCCAAACCCGGACGATGAGGGGGAGTCCGGAGAGGAGACGAAGTGGCTTGCGGGGGAGGCGCATAGCCCCGAGGCGCG
>JALYYH010000292.1 GCA_030946665.1 Gemmatimonadota bacterium | reverse complement strand
AAAAGCGGGGGTAGCAAGAGTGTAACGAGGTGGCTGGCCGATCACTCTCCGAATCTAGGCACGGACTCACCCCTCGGCTACATTCCGACCATATGGCCGTTCCGGTCCTGAACCCCCCAAAATCGATCCTCTGGGTAGACGATGAAGGTGAGCTGCTGGAGCCTCACCGCATCTTTCTGCGCTCCAAGGGCTATACCGTAGAGTGGGCGTCGAACGCCGACGACGCGGTCGAGCTGTTGCGGCGCCGCCCGTTCGACATCCTGCTCCTCGACGAGCAGATGCCGGGCAAGCGGGGGCTCGAGGTCTATCGGGATGTGCGCGAGATCGCGCCCACTCTGCCGGTAGTGATGGTGACCAAGAGCGAGGAGGACTCCACGCTCAAGGAGGCGATCGGCGTCAACGTGCGCGACTACCTGGTAAAGCCGATCAATCCGCGGCAGGTCCTGACCGTGGTTACCCGGATCCTGGAAGGACCGCGGATCCGCCAGCAGGCAATCGCCCGCAGCTTCGTCGAGAGATTCCGCGCGATCGAGCTCGAGCGGGACCGCAACCTTACCTGGCGTGGGTGGATCGACCGGTACGACGAGCTGATGCGCTGGGATGTCGATCTCGCGGCGGCCGGTGAGATGGGATTGTACGAGTCGCTGAAAGGCCTCTATCCTGACATGCACCGGGAGTTCGCCTCGTACATCAAGGAGAACTATCCCGAGTGGCTCAAGAACCTGGAGGGGAATCGTCCGCCGCTCTCGATCGACATCGTCGCCGAGTTCCTGCTGCCGATCCTCGAGCGGGACAAGGCGGCTGTGTTCATCGTCGTCGATTGCCTGCGACTCGATCAATGGCGCGTGCTCGAGCCGCTGCTCGCACCGTTCTTCGATGTCGAGACGACCCACTATTTCGCCGTGCTCCCGACCGCGACTCCGTACTCGCGGAACGCGCTGTTCAGCGGGTTGTTCCCTGGGGAGATAGCGGCGCGACTGCCGGACTGGTGGGGCAACGCGGATCGCGAGGACGAGTCTCTCAATGCGCACGAGCGCGAGCTGCTCGAGTCGCATCTCGAGGAGCTTTGCGGGAAGACGCCGGTGCGCTACCAGAAGATCTCGACCGCCGCCAACTCGGATGACCTGGAGCGACATCTTGGTACCGCGATCGGCCCCGAGGGTGTGAGCGCTTTCGTCTTCAACTTCGTCGATCTCCTCACCCACGGCCGCAGCGAGTCGCAGATCCTTTACGAAGTCGCGCGTGACGAGATCGCTCTGCGGCAGATCACGCGGCAATGGTTCCAGCGGTCTGCGCTCTTCAGCGTTCTCAAGGAAGCATCGCGCCGAAAGATCTCGGTGCTCCTCACCACAGATCACGGCTCCATCCACTGCAACACACCGGCGACCGTGTACGCCAAGCGCGACGCCAGCGCCAACCTGCGCTACAAGTTCGGCGAGGACCTGCGCGCCGAGCGTCCTGACCAGGCGCTGCTGTTTCCGAATGAGGACATGCTGAGACTGCCGCGTCGCGGCGCCGGCGGCAACACGCTGCTCGCTACCAACGACTGCTTCTTCGTCTATCCGACGAAGCTGCGCGAGTACCAGAGCCGGTATCGCGGATCGTTCCTCCACGGCGGCGTGTCGCCGGAGGAAGTAATTCTCCCGTTGGCGCTGCTCACTCCGCGCCGGTAATTGCCGCTGCTCCAACCGGCACCAATATTCTGACCAATGCCGGTTTATAAGCGGCTTCTGCCATACCTGCGCCCGCACGGCTGGCGCATGGCGATCACGATCGTGGCGAATCTGGTGGCGGCGCTGCTCGACGGCTTCGCGATCGCACTGCTGATCCCGTTCCTCAACATCCTGTTCCACCAGGCCGCGACGGCGATTCCGCAGGGCCTCGTCGCCAAGCTCATCGACGTGACGATAGGCGGCCGCATCGTTCCCGGCGACGAGATGCGCTCGCTCCGCAATGTGATCATCGTCGTGCTCATTGCGGTGGTCCTCAAGAACTTACTCGTCTGGGTTGCTGGCCAGTTCGGTGCGACGCTGCAGGAGTACGTGACGCGCGACCTGCGCAACACCGTCTATCGTCATCTCGCGCACCTCCCGCTCGGCTACTTCACCCAGATGAAAGCCGGGCAGATCCTGTCGCGCGTGATCAACGACACGTTCGAGACGCGGCTGATCCTAACACAGATCGTCACGCAGTCGCTCCAGAGCGCGTCGCTCGTGATCGTGTACATCGCGATCCTGTTCAGCATCTCGTGGCAGCTGTCGCTCATAGCGCTGGTGATTCTCCCGCTGCTCGGCTTTTCGCTCCAGCCGATGCTCAAGAAACTGCGCAAAGGGAATCTTCGCCGCGGCAACATGCACGGCGAGATGACGAGCGTGCTCCAGGAGACGATCAGCGGCATCAGGCTGGTGAAGGCGTCAGGCACGGAGGCATACGAGGAAGGACGCTTCGCCGAGGGCAGCAACAAGTACGCGCTGACCAGCCTGAAGATGACGAGGCTCGCGCTGGTCGCTCCGCCCGTAACGGAGATCATCGGCACTCTGATCGCGGTGCTGATTCTGTGGATCGGCGCCTGGCAGGTGCTTCGGAATGGCACGATGACCGGCGCCACGCTGCTCGCGTTTCTCACGCTGGTGCTCCGGCTGCTCCAGCCGCTCAAGCAGCTGTCGCAGATGCGCACCACCGCGCAGTCG
>JALYYH010000290.1 GCA_030946665.1 Gemmatimonadota bacterium | reverse complement strand
AGTCTGACCTTCGTAACCTCGCGACGTATGAAGAGCAGTATGCCGCCGACAACAACGGCGCGTACTTCTCGGGTAACGGTTCAACGCAGGGCTTTACGCCTTCGCAGAACGTCACCGTGAACGCCACACCGTCGGGCACGAATCCGCCGACCTGGACTGCGACCGCAACGCACGCGCAGTCGAGCAAGACTTGCGACAACTCCTCTGGCGCGATCGTCTGCACCTGATTTGCACCGAGCTGAATGTCAGAAAAACGGAGCGCCGAACGGCGCTCCGTTTTTCTTTTCTCGCGCTATCGCAATCGGGACGTGGATCTCACCCTACCGCCAGAGCCGCCGCAAGCCCTCGGCGTAGGATACGAGTTGCGGTCCCCTGTGCTCCTTCTCGGCGCGATAGAACAACATCGGAGTCCTTTGCGGGTATCGCGCGATTAGCCGTGCGTTTGCCTCGGGGCCCATATCGCGAACGATCATCGTGCCGTCACCAACCAGCTCTGGAAGGTCGGTCTGCCAGAGAAACGACGAGATGTCCATAATTCCCTCGGAATCGGACGCGATCTCCCGCACGCAATCCCGCGAAATCGGTTGCCCGGGGTCTATGCGAATCGCATCGTCTGTGGCAATCAGGAACCGCACGGGACGCCGGCGACTCGCCAGATCGAAGTTGACATTCGGGCGCGCCGCAATACGTCCGGCCTTCGCCTCCGCGTACCAGTTGGCGAACTGATGAAACTCACACGTGGTGTTGCGGCTGACTCCGATCTCGAGCGAATCGAGCCGTAGTCCATTCGCAACGAGTCGCATGACCACTCTTCCCGACCAGGCGCCGTGAACGAAAACGAGTGAAGATTTCTGGGTGTGCGGCGGCTCGATCCGGCTGCTCGCCATCCATGCTCGGCCGTAGCTCTGGAGGCGGCCTGGCGTCAGGTAGAAGATTCCCGCAGCCCAGGCACCAACGAATGCGACGGTAAGCGTCGCGCGCGGGGAGTAGCCGCGGAATTGTCGTCGTGTGGTCAGCCCCACGAGACCGACGCCAGCGAGCGCGGTCAGCAGCGCCCACGCCGGCGCGGCTTCGTTCAGCATCCGGGGGCCCATAACGATGCCGTGATGCCAGTAGAACACATTGGCGACAACGGGCAGCAGCGCCCACAGGGCGATAAGCTGCTCACCGGGGGAAAATTTTCGCCGCAACGCCAGAAACAATCCAACCACGATTACCGCCGGCACCGGCGTTTCCAGCAAGTAGAGACTGAGCGTCACCAGGTCGGACGACGTGTAGGCGAGCGCCTGCGCGGGACCGTAAGCATGCCCGAAGGGATCGGAGTGGAAACCAAGGCCGACCAGCGGACCTTGCGCGGCGACATAGCCAAATCGGAGTGGATTCCCAAAGAAGAAGTTGTTGTAGGCGCCGACGGCAACGAGAAATGGCGCCGCACCGATCGTCGCGGAGACGCCGAACCGAACCCATCCGGCGATGTCTGTGCGGCGCGCGCCGCGGACGACGATCCACATTGCCAGCACTGTCGCGCCGGCAACGATCGCGGTCAGGGGACGAACCGAGAATGCGAGTCCGAGCGCGGCACCCACAAGCACAGGCCACCGCACTCGCTCGTCACCCTCGCTGCGCAGGGCGCAATACACGGCTATCGCTCCCGCAGCGCCAGCCGCGACATGGTTCATGTACGCGCCCGCAAGCGCGATAAGGAACGGACTGAGCGCGAGCATTATTGCGCCGAGTCTGGCAACGATCGGGTTATCGCGGAGCAGGCGCTGCGCACTGAGGGTAGTGAACAGAACGGTGACGCCCACCAGAACCGGACCCACGAGGATTGGCACGTGCAGCAGGAAACCCACGGCGAGCAAGAAGATGTAGCCCGGTGGATATTGCGATACCCAGCCGTTGGGAGTAATCAGCGAATTCTGCAGCTGCCAGAATTCCGTGAACTGGTTAGCGGGACCGGCGATCTGGCCTGCCGCGACGAACCGCGCCTGTAGCATCTGAACCATCGCGTCTATCAGAGTGGGCTTTCCCGCGAGCACGAAGTGCGAGAACGCCAGCGTGACCAACGCCGAAGCAACAGCCAATCCCCAGACAAATGCGCTGGACGGAATCGCGGCCAGCCATCGGCCCGCAACGCCGCACCATTCCTCGATTTTCCCCGGATCGAGCAGGCGCGCGAGGACGAGTGCGACCATTATCACGATAAGGGTTCCAAACAGCAGCATCGTTCGCGCGAGCTCGGCAGACGTAAGAATACTTCGTATCACGAAATCGCTCTCCGTAACGTCCAGTCGCCTGTAAAGCGGCAACAGGACGAGGACAACAAGCGCCACCCCGGCTACACGAAGCGCATTCGTGAGCAAGCGTCCGCCCGCGGGGGTTGCATCCTTCGATGGCGATCTCACTGGCGCCCGCCGGCGGAGGGTTCGTCAGGCTTGTGCGCGATCAGGAACAGGCTCTGGCCAATCGGGGGATGAACGATCTTCTCTGCTCTGGAGAGCCAGGGAATTACAAATCGATCGTAGAACCGAACCTGCCTGCGCCCCAGCGTAGTGCGTCCAAGGACTCGTCCGGCCACGAACCAAGCGGCCACTCCGATGCAGTTCAAATAGTAGAGCTCGTCGATCTCGAAGCCTGCTCGCACGAGCGCGGACCTCAACACGGGGCGAGTGTACCTCCGGTAATGATCGAACGCGCGATCGAGCGAGCCAAAGATTGCCGGCAACGCGGGAACGAGTACGAGGAGCTTTCCCCCCGGAACGAGTCCCGTGTAGGCGGCGCGCAGAAACTCGACATCCCTCTCGACGTGCTCGAGGACATTGACGGCGATGATCGTGTCCGCGCGCAGTATCGGCGCTAGATCCTCGAGATATCCATGGTGTACGCGTACACGCGGGTCACCGGCAAAACGCGCACGCAGCGCGGGAACGTTATTCGACGCGGGCTCGATGAGTAACAGATCCCTGGCCTCGTTCTTGGCCAGAATCAGCTCGGATACCGTGCCGATGCCGGCTCCCGCTTCGACCGTAGCCGGCCCGATGTGTCTCGAGAAGGCGTCGATGATCCAGCGGTAGTAGTTGGTCGCCTCGGCAACCGCGTCGAGCTCGGAGCCCGAGTACGAAAAATCGGTGGACGTCATCCCGCCAATGTATTTGATTCCCGCCGCCAATAAAGGCTGATGGCATGCGGGTCGCCTTCCGTTTCCTTTGCACGATGGAAGAGGCCACAGGTAACACGGGCTACACTCTCATCGAGACCGTTGTCGCGATTCTTGTATTTTCCGTTGGTGCGTTGGCACTCGCGGCAAGCAGTGCGGCCATCGGTCGGGCGCTCGGGACCAATTCGCGCCGCGAGCAGGCGGCAAGGATCGCTTCCAACAGGCTCGAGCTGATACGCGCCGACTGTTCGGTTGCCAGATCGGGCTCGGAGTGGTACGCCGACATCCATTCAAACTGGACCGTGGACAGAGATCGCGTCGGCATTGTCACCGCGCTCGAGTCAGTCAGTTACAGTGCGGGGCGCAGATCGCGGACAGACAGCTATGCCAGTCTCATCGTGTGCGACAGATGAGAACTCATCTCAAGCAAGGAGTATCGCTTCTCGAGTTAATGGTGGTCATTCTTCTCCTCGGAGTGATCGGCGGTGCGATCGGGACAACGCTGTCGAAACAGCAGTGGTTCTACCGGGAGACTGCCGAGCGCTTGTGGTCGCGAGAAAGCGTGCGCGACGCGATGGAGGTGCTGTCGGCCGACATTCGCGGGATGTCGGTTTCCGATACGGTTAGGCTCCGCGCGGATTCCGCGATCGAATTCTTTGCCAATATTGGCAGCTCCGTGGTGTGTCAGATCGCCGGCAACGATGTAGGCCTGCCAAGCGCCCACTCCTCAGCGAACTCCTTGAGCGCCTTTCTCACCGAGCCGGATACGGGTGATCTCGCGGTGTTCTACGCACACTCGGAGAGCGATGGCGAGAGATGGGAGCAGCACCGCATCGTGGGTTTCACCTCCCGTTCTCTTGCTTCCAGCTGTCCCCCTACTTCGGGAATGTCGCAGCGATCCGAGCTGGATGCCGCGGCCGGCGGTTTTGTGGTCACCATCGCGACTCCTTTGGGAGGCGGCATAGGAGCTGGATCGCCCGTTCGGTTTGTGCGGCGCGCCAGGTATAGCCTTTATCGGGCCGGCGACAGCAATTGGTATCTCGGCTATCGCCGGTGCAGCCCGATCGGAGGCTCGGCTTGCGGCGTGATTCAACCGGTAAGCGGGACCTACCGCTCATACAGCTCTGATCCGCGGGCGAGCGGACTCCTCTTCGAGTACTTCGACGCGACGGGCGAGAGGCTGACTGCGACGGGTTCGCCGCTCGCGCTGGCGAGAGTGGACATCACCGCCAGAAGCGGGACTGGGCAAAGCGTTGCTGCGGGTCATCTGGCGCCCAGAATCTCGGACTCGGCGACTGTCTCAGTAGCGATCCGAAACACGGTGCGATGAGGCCGTCGACTCCGGCGTCGTCGAGGCCCACCGTGAGCAGGCAGAGCGAGATCGATCGCGCCGGCTTCGTGCTCGTTGCGGCTCTTCTGGCGATCGTGCTGATCGCCGCGCTCGCAACGGGAGTGCTGTTCGCAACGACGGAGGAAACGAGATCCGGCGCGGCGGGCGTGGCGCGCAACATCGCTTTGATTGCCGGCGAGTCCGCGCTCGCCGCGACGATCGCCGACCCGGGCTCTACGCTGCCCACCTCTATCGGTGTGGCAGGCACGACGTCACACCGGGTCGATGGGCTCGACGCACCGGTGACCGTGTACGTCACCCGACTGGACTCATCGATGTACTGGATTGTAGCCGACGCAAGCGCCGACCCTGGGCATTCGGGAGCGCGGCGACGAGTAGGAATGCTGCTGAAGACTGTCGATGCCGCGGACAGCCCGATAAGAGTCGATCCGGTTCCACAACGACCCTGGTCGGAGCTTTTCTAGGACCGTGCCAGCTGATCGTTACTTTCTCGTCATTTGAATCGTGTCTTAGTTCGAACGATTGGTGACGGACCATTTGGCCTCAGCGCCATGCGGTT
>JALYYH010000283.1 GCA_030946665.1 Gemmatimonadota bacterium | reverse complement strand
GCCGATGGCTCGGAGTACGTGTTCCGATCGGTGAAGAAAAGGTTCAGTGTCCTTCCCAAGGTGTATGATGGAACCGTCATCTGGTATATCGTCAGAGACGAAGGAAGCGCCTCGCATCCCCTGGGAGTTATTGCCGCAGATCCCATCCAGACTGCGGCTGGCGTTCTTCACCCCCACCCGGCTGTCGCGGTAATGCCCGACGATCCTATTCTGGGCGAGTTCCGAAAGGAATTTGCCGGCATGCTCGGTGAGGTCGAGGAGCGTCCCGCAGTGCCAAAGAGTGGTTCCGGGTTTCCGGGCGCGAACAAGATCATCGGCAGCGAAGCGCTGCTCGATCGAATCAATACCGACCCGGAGACGCGGGTCGACGCGCGCGCACTCCTGACCGCTCGTGAGCTGGAACTCATCATCGGCGACAACGACCGGCATCCGGATCAATGGAAGTGGGCGCAGTTCGGTGGGCATCAAGCAGCGTGGGAGCCAATCGCGGAGGACCGGGACCACGCGTTCGTGTCCTACGAAGGATTGGTGATGAAGATCGCGCGCTACGCTGTTCCAACCCTCGTCACCTTCAACAACACGTATCCCGATCCGAGCGCGTTGTTCGACAATGCGAATGAATTCGACCGCCGGATGCTGGGAACTCTCGACCGGTCAGTCTGGGACTCCGTAGCTGTGAGTCTGCAGCAAAGAATTACTGATCAGGTGATCGACAACGCGGTTGCAACGCTGCCCCCGGAGTATGCGAACGGCTCACGGAGTCTCGCGACCAGGCTCAAAACCCGACGCAACGGCCTGCGTGAAGCCGCTGATCTCTACTACCGCGAGCTGTGGAACGTCGCCGACATCCACGGTACGGACGCCGACGACCAGGCGACCGTCGTTCGTGCCGGGAATGGAACAGTCGACGTGACGATCCAGTCAGGGAACAGCCCTGCGTACTTCGCGCGGCGCTTCAATGCCGCCGAAACGCATGAGATCCGCATTTATCTCCACGACGGCAACGATCGGGCAAGTGTCGAGGGTAATGTGGGGCAGAGCATTCCGGTGAGAATCATCGGTGGCAACGGCGACAACCAGTTCGTCGATCTGTCGACGGTTGGCGGAAGGAGAAATCCAACCCGGTTCTATGACGTCGGTATGGTGAACAGCGTGGTTTACGCCCGCGACACCGTCGACGAGAAAATCAACATCGACGACGCGTTCAACCACTACTTCAACCGCCGGCCGTGGCAGCGCGCTTACGGGAAGCTCATACCCGCGCAGAAGGACCGCGGCGCCTCCCTCAAACCCGTGGCGGGGATCCACTCGCAGCGTGGGCTCGGCATTTACCCGGTGATCGGATTGGCCCGCACCGTCTACGGTTTCCGCAAGGTTCCGTACTCGACCATGACGGAAGCCGACGTGGGCTATTCGTTCAGCAGCAGCCGCCTGCAGGTTCGCGGAAACTTCGACAAGCGATTCGAAGAATCCGACGTCCACATACCGGTGGCGGCGCACATGTCGCAGTTTGAGATCGTGCAGTTCCACGGCTTCGGAAATGATGTACCAGACCTGCGCGGCACTTTCTACGACGTCAGGCAGCGGCAGTGGATGTTCAATCCGGCAATAGGCCGTTCGTTCAGTCCAGTGAGCGACATCTCTTTCGGACCGATCGTCCGCTACGCGACAACCGACAGCGTCGCCAACCGATTCATCGCGCAGCAACAGCCTTACGGGTTCACGCGATTCGGTGAAGCTGGAATGCGCCTCAAGATGCACCTGGACAGCAAGTACGCCGCGGATACGATGAAGCCGCGCCTGGTGCTCGACGTCGCGGGGAGCGGATATCCCGGAATGTGGGACGTAGCCAAGCCATACGAATCTTTGGACGGATGGGCCGCTGCCTTCTTCACGCTGCCGATGCCGAAGAAGCCCGTACTGGCGTTCCGCGCCGGCGGCAAGAAACTGTGGGGGACTTTCCCTTATTTCGACGCCGCATTTCTCGGAGGGTCGGAGACGTTCAGGACGGAGGAGCGCCAGAGGTACGCGGGCGATGCGGCGGTCTATGGCTCCACTGAGCTTCGCGTGCCGATTGCGAAATTTCCGCTCATCCTTCCCCTCGATGTCGGCGCACTGGGGTTCGTCGATGCGGGTCGCGTATATCTCAAAGGCGCGTCACCAGGTGGCTGGCACACCGCAGCGGGCGCGGGATTCTGGGTCGGGTACCTCAACCCCGCCACGAATGTGAACGTGCTGTTCACCAACGATCGCGCGCATCGAGTGAATACCAGCATTGGCTTCGTGTTCTGAGGGTTTGACATTTCTCGACCAGTAGAGCTTGCGCTAGCGCGCGCCGGCGCGGCACGGAGTTTCCTCAGGATAACAACAAACTCTTCGGTCAAAATGGCCAGCCTCAACGGACCGCGATGATTAGAAATTTGTTGTTAGGCGTTGCATTACTGAGCACGGTGGTCGGCTGCTCGCTGGACCAATCCGCTACGCCTCCGCCCAATGCCTCTGCGCATGAAGTCGAGCTGCCGGGAGCGCCGGTGATGGTCGGCGCCGGAGACATCGCCGTCTGCGGATCGAGCGGCGATGTGGCGACCGGGAAAATCGCCGACAGCGTCCTCACGGCGTACGACGGAACCATTCAAAGCGCCACTTTCACGCTCGGTGACAACGCCTACCCTTCGGGTGACGGCGGAGTGGACAACGATCTGCCGCGGTGCTTCGCGCCGGCATGGGGCACGGCGCGCGTGATGAACGCCATTCATCCTGCCCCGGGAAATCACGACTACGACAGCGGCAGCAGCGATCCCTACTTCAGCTACTTCGGCGGCAGTGCAGGTGAGTGGGGAAAGGGGTACTACAGCTACGACATCGGCGACTGGCACGTCGTTTCGCTCAACAGCGAGCTTTACTTCGAGCATGGAAGCTCGTCGGAAGCGCGGCAGCAGGAGGATTGGCTCCGCAACGATCTCAACGCCAACCGCAGACTGTGCACCCTCGCCTATTTTCACCGTCCGCTTTTCAGCTCGGGCGACCACGGCTCGACCTGGGAGATCCAGCCGCTCTGGATAATACTGTATGACGCGAACGCCGACCTGATCCTCAACGGGCACGAGCATCATTACGAGCGGTTTCTCCCGCAGACACCGAGCGGCGCGTCGGACCCGGCGCGAGGCATCACCGAGATCATCACCGGAACGGGCGGTGCTGAGCTTCGCGGGGTCCACTCTCCGCTCGCCCGCAACTCCGCTTTCCAGATTCGCGGGCACTTCGGCATTCTGAAGCTGACGCTCGGCAACGCGGAATATCGCCACGCATTCATCGACACGGATGGAACGGTGTGGGATGCGGAGGGCGGCAAGTGCCACTAACGCAGGAGTTTACGTTGCGGGTGCGACCCGTCACCTTTAACGCATGTCTGGATCCGCAAATCCCCGTTTGACGCTAAGCAGTCCTGACGCTCCCGCCACCGGAAGCGATGCGGACATCCGCATCTCCGCCATAGACATCGGCTCCAACTCGATCCGCCAGACGATCGCTGATGTCTCGCCCACCGGATCGATCCGCGTCGTAGACGAAATGAAAGCCGCGCCGAGATTGGGCGCCGGACTCTACGAGACGGGCAAGCTGAGTGAGGTGGCGATTCAGAACGCGCTCAGCACTCTGACGAGGATGGCAACGCTCGCCAATCAGCTCGGTGTGAAGCGAACGGAGGTCGTCGCGACCAGCGCGGTGCGCGACGCTGCCAACGGCGATGAATTCATCAAGCTCGTGAAGTCGGAGACGGGCCTGAAGATAAGAGTGCTGCGCGGAGAAGATGAGGCGCGCCTGAGCTTTCGCAGCGCTTTGGCACATTTCGATTTGGGAGTGGGCCGCTCCGTCGTCATGGATATCGGTGGAGGCTCTCTCGAGCTGGCGCTGAGCGCGGACGGCCTTGTCGAGCGACTCATGTCGCTGCCGTTGGGAGCCATCCGCACGACCGAGCGGTATCTCGGCACCGATAAGAAGAGGAAAGGGATGCGCAAACTGAGAAGGCACGTCTATCTCGAGCTGCGGCGTCACCTTTCCGCGCGTCACTGGCACGCGACGCGGATCGTTTGCTCCGGCGGCACCTTCACAACCCTCGCGTCGATCTATCTGGCGCGAATCGGGATGGAAAGCGCCAAGACGGTTCACGGAACCGTCATTCCCCGTGTCGAGCTCGAGCACATCGTTGACATGCTCCACAACATGTCGCTGGCCGAGCGTCAGGGAGTTCCAGGTCTCAACGCAGCGAGGAGCGACATCATCGTCGGGGGACTGGCTGTCGCGGCTGAGGTCGCCGCGCGCGTCGAAGCGAAGGAGCTCGTCATCTCGGCGTACGGCATCCGCGAGGGAATTTTGCTCGAAAGCGCGCACGTCGCGCCATCGCCAGCAGACCCGGGTGAGGCTCGGGAACGGTCGGTGCGCGAGCTGGCGGAGCGAACTCATTTTGAGGAGCCCCACTCCAAGCACGTTCAGAAGCTGTCACTTCAGCTCTTCGATGCGATTGGGCAACGCCTCGGCTGCCTTCCCGATGACAGAAAGCTGCTCTCGGATGCCGCCCTTCTGCACGACATCGGATATCACATCAGCTACGACAAGCACAACAAGCACTCCTACCATCTGATCGGGCACGCCGAGCTCCTCGGCATGACGCCCATCGAGCAGATCGTGGTGGCGAACGTCGCGAGGTATCATCGGGGGGGCGAGCCGAAGAAGAAGCATCGCAACTATGGCGGTCTCGAGCGGCCGGTGCGGCAGACGATCAAGCGACTCTCGGCCATCCTTCGCGTCGCCGACGGTTTTGACAGAGGGCACGCCAGCGCGGTCGCGGAGATAAAGGTCCGCTGGGTGGAGCGCGCTTTGAGAATCACCGCCGTGCCGAGCCGTCACGTTTACAATCTTCGGCTGGATCTGTGGGGAGCGAGTCGCAAATCCAACTTGCTGTCGGAGGTCGCCGGAGTTCCGGTGGAGATCGTGGCTCCTGACGGGTCGGTGACAACGTACCAGGATGAAGTCGGCGCCGCCGACTAGGCGCTCAATCGCAGGTCACGCCACAATTCGTTCAGTTGCCGGCCCCTCCGTTTGGCCATCCTCGGCCGCAACGGGATGCATGACGAGTCCCCACGGGTTCTGCAGCAACCGCTCGTGAGTCGACACGACGGGATTCGTACCTGGGTTTCTCTGAACGTAGGTGCCGTCCGGATGTAGATCCCACGCCTGACGGTTGTCGGCGAGGCACGTCTCGAGCAGCGAGCACACGCGAGGGTGAAGCTGTCGCTTCTCGATTGGCGCGACAACTTCTACGCGTCGATCGAAGTTGCGGGGCATCCAGTCAGCGGATCCGAAGTACAGCTCTTCATTGCCGTCGTTTCCGAAATAAAAGATTCGGGAGTGCTCGAGGAAGCGCCCAACGATGCTCATCACTCTGATCCGGTCGCTGATTCCCGGAATCCCCGGACGGAGGCAACAGATGCCGCGGACTATCAGGTCGATGTTCACGCCCGCCTGCGACGCGGCGTAGAGGTGCTGAATTATCTCCGCGTCCACCAGTGAATTCATTTTGGCGATGATTCGGCCATGCTTTCCCGCTTTGGCCAGCCCCGCCTCCCTGTCGACCATCTCCGTGAAGCGCTGACGCATGTTGCGCGGCGCGACCAGCAGGTTCCGGAACGCGTTCTGACGCGAGAACCCGGTCATTGAATTGAAGAGATCAGTGAGATCGGCGCCGATGGAAGGATCGCTGGTGAGCAAGCCCAGATCGGTGTAGACTCGCGCGGTTTGCGAGTTGTAGTTTCCCGACCCGACGTGGGCGTAGCGGCGAATTCCGTCGGCGTCTTTCCGCACGACGAGCGCGGTTTTCGTGTGGGTCTTGAGACCGGGCAGCCCGTACGCGACGTGAACCCCGAATCCTTCCAGCGTGCGCGCCCAGGCGATGTTGTTGACTTCGTCGAACCGCGCCTGCA
>JALYYH010000250.1 GCA_030946665.1 Gemmatimonadota bacterium | reverse complement strand
GGCGCGACACAATCCAGGCGGTCGAGGAGCGCAAAGCCGCCCGCAACAGCGTCAGCCAGCAGGTCGGAGCGCGGAAGCGCGCCGGAGAGTCGGCCGACGACCTGCAGCAGCGCTCGCGCGAGCTCGGAGATGAAATTGCGAAGCTCGATCGGGAGCTGACCGAGACGGAGAGTGAGCTCTCGGCGATTCTCCTCGAGCTCCCGAACATCACGCTCGAGCAGGTGCCTGCCGGTGGAGAGGCGAACAATACCGTCGTCCGGACGTGGGGCACGCCACGAGAAGGGGCGCGGGTCGAGCCCCATTGGGAAATCGGCACCAGGCTCGGACTGATCGACTTCGAGCGCGGGGCAAAGATCGGCGGGTCCGGATTCATCGTCTTCCGACGAAGCGGTGCGCGTCTCGTGCGCGCGCTCATCAATCTGGCTCTCGACGTTTTCACCCGAGAGCTTGGCTACGAGGAGACCTGGGTCCCGGTAATGGTGAATCGCGCGAGCATGATCGGCACTGCGCAGCTTCCCAAGTTCGAGGAGGACATGTACGCGCTGAGGGACGAGGACGCGTTTCTGATTCCGACGGCGGAGGTACCACTCACGAACCTGTACCGCGACGAGGTTCTGCCCGAGTCCGAGCTGCCGAAGGCGCTTACGGCGTATTCACCCTGCTTCAGGCGGGAAGCGGGTGCCGCCGGCAAGGACACACGCGGGTTGTTGCGCGTGCACGAGTTCGACAAGGTCGAGCTCGTACGCTTCGTCGTTCCCGACAGCTCGACGGAGCAGCTGGAGCTTCTGACGAGCCACGCCGAGAAGCTGCTGCAGCTGCTCGAGCTGCCGTATCGGGTAGTGCGCCTGGCCTCAGGCGACACCGGATTTGCCAGCGCGCACACTTACGATCTCGAGGTCTACGCGCCCGGAGTAGCGAAGTGGCTGGAGGTTTCGTCGTGCAGCAACTTCACGGACTTCCAGGCCCGTCGGGCCAACATTCGATACAAGCCAGCCGATGGCGGCAAGCCGCGCTTCGTTCATACCCTCAACGGCTCCGGTCTCGCTTTTCCCCGGATCATTGCCTCAATTCTGGAGCACCACCGGCAGGAGGATGGCAGCGTGCTCGTCCCCGCTCCGCTCAGCAGGTATATCGGCGCCGAGCGCCTCGTCTAAGCGATGCGCCGGCTCGCTCCGGTAACGCTCATTACCATTGGCGTTCTTGCGCTCCTCACGTGGTACGTGATCTACACGCGGGGAGTGGTGAGAGAGCTGCGACAGGAAGCCTCCCGAGTCGGACTCATGTACGCGCGAGTCTATAAGGGGCTCACCGATCCGAACCCCGAGGCGGCTACCGCGGCGCTGCTGGACCTTTCCGGCGACATCCGCGAGTCCGGTGTACCGATGATCCTCACCGACGAGCGCGGCACCCCGACCGATCGCGCGAATCTGCCTTTCAGCGCGTCGATCAGCGCAAAGGAGACGCGCGATTACATCCTGGAGCTGGACAGACAAAACCCTCCGATCGTGGCGCCTGGTGTCGGCGCGGTTCACTACGGAAACACACCTCTTGTTCGCGGGCTCATTCTGATTCCGGTATTGCAGTCGATCCTGATTGCAATGGTTCTTCTCGCCGGGGCGTACGCGCTGCGCACGCGGGGTCGGGCGGATCGCGAGCAGATCTGGGCGGGAATGGCGCGTGAGTCTGCGCACCAGCTCGGAACTCCGCTTTCCAGCATCAGCGGCTGGATCGAGCTGCTGCGCGAATCAGAGCCGGAGCCGATGACTTCGGCGGCGCTCGATCACCTGGAGACAGATCTCGAGCGCCTCAAGCGCGTGGCCCATCGTTTCGAGAGGATCGGGCGACCCCCGCGTCAGGAGCAGGTGGATCTTGGAAGTCTCGTCGATCGGGTGGCGACCTATTTCCGTGCGCGCGTCCCGACACTCGCGCAGCGCGTGACGGTCTCGTCGTCGCATCAGGGAGATCTCGTCATCCAGGGAGATGCCGTACTTCTCGAGTGGGCGCTCGAGTCGCTGACCAAGAATGCCATCGACGCGCTGGCCGGTCGCGATGGCAAAGTCGAAATCTCCGCCGAACCCTTGCCCGAAGGGAGAGTGAGGGTTCGCGTTTCCGACGATGGTCCGGGGGTGCCTCGTGAGATCCGTCATCAGATTTTCGAGCCGGGATTCTCGACCAAGGAGAAAGGTTGGGGGATCGGGCTCTCTCTGGCCCGCCGTATCGTGCGCGACAGCCACGGCGGGGACTTGCTGCTACTGCCGTCCGAGCGCGGGGCGACCTTCGACATGATCCTGGGCGGATCGGATTGACGGACGTTCCGGATCTGGGGCCTATCGCGCGGAGATCTCGGGGTCATAGCCTGTGTATCAGGGAAGTCCCTCGGCGTCGCGCCAGGCCTTGGGACCGACTTGTAGTATGGGATATCTTGAGATGATGCCCGAATCACCAGAAACCACCAACGTCGCAACCGTCGAACGCGCCGAGCCGCTCGCCGGCCTCAACCCCGCGCAGCGCGAAGCCGTGCTTCACTTCGAGGGACCGATGCTGGTGCTCGCGGGAGCGGGCTCCGGCAAAACGCGGGTTCTCACGACCCGCATTGCGCGCCTGATAGAGCATCATGGGGTCGATCCTTCGCGCATTCTCGCCGTGACGTTTACGAACAAGGCGGCGGGCGAAATGAGGGAACGAATCGCCGGCTTGCTGGGCGAAGAGCCAAAGGGAATTTGGAGCGGAACATTCCACGCTATCGGCGCCCGCATCCTTCGCAGCTCTGCCAAGCACGTCGGCAGAACCTCCAGCTTCACCATCTACGACGAGGATGATACGCTCGGCGTCGTCAAACGAATTATGGAGCGCGAGGGAATTTCTCCGAAGCAATGGAGCCCGAAGGTAATTTCCTCGCTCATCTCCGACGCCAAGAACGCGCTGGTCCCGCCGGCGGAGTACGAGTCACTCGCCATGGATCCCGTGTCCCGCGCGGCAGCCAAAGTGTACAAGCAGATCGAGCCGACCCTGCGCGCTGCGAATGCCGTGAGCTTCGATGATCTTCTCGTGCTTCCAGTCGAGATTTTCCGCAAGGACGAGGCTGCCCTCGCCCGGTACCGAGATCGCTTCCAGTTCATTCTGGTTGACGAGTACCAGGACACGAACCGCGCGCAGTTTCAGTTCATCAAGCTCCTCGGGAGCGCGCACGGGAATGTCGTCGTGGTTGGCGACGACGATCAGTCGATCTACGGCTGGCGCGGTGCGGACATCAGAAACATTCTCGATTTCGAGAAGGAGTTCGCCTCGGCGAAGCTGGTGCGCCTGGAGGAGAACTACCGGTCGACGCCCGACATCCTGCACGTCGCGAACGCGGCAATCACGCAGAATCTGGGACGCAAGGGAAAGACTCTTCGCGCGACCCGCGAAGCGGGCGAGCCGGTGACACTCGTTGCGGCTCTCGACGAGCGCGATGAAGCCGACTGGGTGCTCGATGAGATCAAGTCTCGCCGCAATCAGGAGAATCGCGGGCTAAACGAGTTTGCTGTTCTGTATCGCACCAACGCGCAGAGCCGAGCGCTGGAAGACTCCCTGCGTCGCGAGGCGATCCCATATCGCCTGGTTGGATCGGTTCGCTTCTACGATCGTAGCGAGATACGCGACCTGATGTCGTACCTCAAGCTCATCGCGAATCCTGCCGACGAAGAAGCCTTCCGTCGGGCGATCGCGGTACCAAAGCGCGGAATTGGCGACTCGACGATCGATCTGCTCGCCGCCAGTGCGCGAGAATCGGGGTTCCAGCTCTTCGAGATCGCATCTCGCGCGGAGCTCCAGGAATCGTTGCGCCCCGCAGCGCGGAAGGCCCTCGCCGATTTCGCGCAGCTCATCTCGGGTCTGCGTGAGCGGGCGAAGGACACCAGCGTCGATGTGCTCATTCAGGATTTGGTTGGCGAGATCCGATACGTGGACTACGTCCAGGCTGAAGGTCCGGAGTCCGCGCGCGACCGCCTGGAGAATATCAGCGCTCTGATCAATGGCGCCGCAGAAACCGTCATCGACGATGGCGGTGAGGTCGGCCTCACCCCGCTCGACCACTTTCTGCAGCGGGCGATGCTCGTCGCCGGCGCGGATGCGTTGGATCCGTCGGCGGACGCGGTTACGCTGATGACCCTCCACAACGCGAAGGGTCTGGAGTATCCCGTCGTTTTCCTGACCGGGCTGGAGGACGGGCTATTTCCGCTTTCCCAGTCATTCGATGACCCTCCGAAGCTGGAAGAGGAGCGGCGTCTCTTCTATGTGGGAATCACTCGGGCGGAGGAGAAGCTGTTTCTGTCCTTTACCGAGATGCGGCGCAGAAACGGTGAACTCCTCCCCTCTATCAAGTCCCGATTTCTCCGCGAGATCGCGGCGGCGAACATCGAAGAGAGAAAGACGCTGCGCGTCAGCGCGATGGGCCGCGGAACGTCAACGCGAGGAGAGGGCTTCCGGGGAGAGGGCTTCCGCACTGACGCCTACCCGTCGCGTCGTACACACGACATCCCTCCGTGGCGGAAGCCAACCGTGATAGAAGCCGAGATTTCCCAGGACGAGCCGCGCTACGTGAAGGGGGAGCGAGTGAAGCACAAGCTGTTCGGCGACGGCTCGATTGCGGAGCTTTCCGGAGTCGGTCGTGAGGTGAAGGCGATAATCGACTTCGACGATGAGGCGGTTGGAAGAAAGACGATCAAGCTGGCGTACACAACCCTCGAACGCGGCCAGGAATAGTGTCGGTCACTCGCGACGACGTGCTCCACATCGCCGCGCTGGCGCGCCTCGGCGTCGACGCCGCCCGCGCGGATGAACTGACGAAAGAGCTCAGCGCAATACTTTCTCACATGGAGGTGCTCTCGCAGGTTGATACCGCGAGCGTTCCCACGGCGGCCGGAGTGGGTGCCGGCGGCACGCCGCTCCGACCTGATGTCGGCGTCTCACCACTCATCGCGGGAACGCTGGCGTCGATCGCTCCCGCCGTGCGTGACGGGTTCTTCATCGTCCCCCGTCTCGCTACTCACGAGGATTCCAGCGAGAGCGTTAGCGTCGATAACTACACCCGACTCGGCGCGGCGCAGATCGCGTCGAGTGTCCGCGCTGGCGAGACATCCCCGGTGGACATCATTCGCGCCTCGTTCGCTCGCGCGGCGGCGATCGGAGCGGCCCGCGACGAGCTCAATATCATCCTGCACGCGGACGAGCAGGCGAGCGTTGAAGAAGCGCAGGGGCTGGGAAAGCGGGTCCAGAGCGCGACGGACCTCGGCGTTCTGGCCGGAGTGCCGATCGCCATCAAGGACAACATCGCATCGCTCGGTCTACCGACGACCTGCGGATCGAAGATCCTGAAGGGATATGTGAGTCCGTTCGAAGCGACCGCGATCACACGGCTCCGCGCCAACGGCGCCGTGATCGTCGGGAAGACCAACATGGACGAGTTCGCGATGGGTTCCTCTACGGAGAACAGCGCGTACGGGCCGACGAGAAATCCGCTCGATGTGCGATGTGTGCCTGGCGGATCGTCGGGCGGATCCGCGGCTGCCGTCGCCGCGGGGATTGCGCCGATCGCGCTTGGCTCCGAGACAGGAGGGTCTGTCCGCCAGCCCGCGGCGTTCTGCGGCGTGGTCGGCGTGAAGCCGACGTACGGACGCGTGAGTCGGTATGGGCTCGTCGCCTTCGCTTCTTCGCTCGACCAGATCGGAGTGTTGGGACGCACGGTGGACGATGCGGCCCTCGGCCTCGAGAGCATTGCGGGGTTCGACAAGATGGATTCGACTAGCTCCGATGCCGATGTCCCGATCTATCGACTCGCAGCGCTCGGAAACCCCGCGCCGGAAGCGCGTACCCCGGACACCGAGGCAATCCGCATCGGTCGCATTCCGGTTCCGCTCCCCCCGCCGCCAGGCCCGACGACGCTCGAAGGGATCGTCATCGGCAGGCCAAAGGAATATTTCCCCGAATCTCTGGACCCGAGCATCAAACAACTCTGTGACCGCGCGCTGGATCGCTTTCGGTCGATGGGCGCGACGATCAGGGACATCTCGCTGCCGCGCTCGCCGCTGGCGATTCCGGTCTACTACATCGTCGCGCCCGCGGAGGCGTCGTCCAACCTCGCGCGCTTCGATGGAGTACGCTACGGCTTGCGCGTCGATCCGGGCAAGGGCCTCAAGGCCATGTATGAGGCAACCCGCTCCGAGTGATTCGGGCGCGAGGTCACGCGGCGCATCCTGCTTGGCACGTACGTTCTTTCCGCTGGCTACTACGACGCCTACTACAGGAAAGCGCAGGCAGTGAGGAGTCTCATCGCCGATGACTTTCGCGCCGTGTTCAGCAGCGGCGTGCACGCCGTCTTCACGCCAACCACCCCGACGACCGCGTTTCCGATTGGCGCGATCAGTGACCCCTACGAGATGTACCTGAACGACATCTTTACCGTGACGGCAAATCTCGCCGGGGTTCCAGCGATCTCAGTTCCGATCGGCAGAGTACGCCGCCTTCCTGTCGGCGGTCAGATCATCACCGCGCACTTCGACGAATACGCAATGTTTCGCGTTGCGTACGCTCTCGAGGCCGGGCTCGGCGCAGAAGCTCACCAATGAGCCGCGAGCGGCACGAAATGGTCGTTGGACTCGAGGTGCACGTCCAGCTAAAGACGCGAACCAAGGCGTTCTGCGGGTGCTCCACGGAGTTCGGAGCGCCACCAAATGTGAATACGTGCCCAGTCTGCCTCGCGCTTCCCGGCGCGCTGCCAGTGCTCAACGAGCACGCCGTCGAGCTCGCTGTTCGCGCAGCGCTCGGCCTTGGCTGCAAAGTCGATCCCATCTCGGTGTTCGCGCGCAAGAATTATTTCTATCCTGACCTCCCGAAGGGTTATCAGATCTCGCAGTTCGACCTGCCGCTCGCGACCGGCGGATCGGTTGCGGTCGACCGGACCGAGAAGGGAACTGATCTTCGGATTGGAATCACGCGCCTGCACATGGAAGAAGACGCCGGAAAGTCGATCCACGATCGCTATCCGGGCGAGACCGCGATCGATCTGAATCGCGCGGGCGTGCCGTTGATCGAGATTGTTAGTGAACCAGACATCAGAAGCTCGGCGTCGGCCGGTGCCTATCTTCGCACGCTGAAGCAGATCCTCCAATACCTCGACGTGAGCGACGTGAGCATGGAAGAGGGAAGCCTGCGCGTGGATGCGAACATCTCGGTGCGGCCCCCGGGTCAGACAAAGCTGGGGACGAAGACCGAAGTGAAAAACATGAACTCGTTCTCCGCGGTCGAAAAAGCGCTCGAGTCCGAATTCGCGCGTCAGTGTGCGCTGCTGGATTCGGGAGGAAAGGTGGAACAGCAGACTCTCCTTTGGGATGCCGCGCGCGAGACAGTGAGGCCGAGCCGCACGAAGGAGGGGAGCCACGACTATCGCTATTTCCCCGAGCCCGATCTCCGTCCGCTCATCCTGGACGCAAAGTGGATCGACCACGCGCGCAAGGATCTTCCCGAGCTCCCTGACGCGAGAAAGAAGAGAGTGGCCACCGAATACGGACTTCCCCCAGTGGAAGTTGAGCGGCTCACCGCGGATCCCGCGTTGGCGGAATACTTCGAGGCGGTCGCCCGGGCATCGGGGGACGGAAAGTCAGCCTACAACTGGGTGATGGGCGAAGTTCAGGCGGCGCTCAACGCCTCGGGTGAGGACATCGGACGCTTCAGGGTACGTCCCGCCGATCTGGCGCAGCTGCTCAACCTGGTCCGCGACGGCACCATCAGTCACACCGCGGCGAAGCGCGCGTTCGTCCAGATGGTGGAGACTGGAAAGCCGCCCGCACAGGTAGCAGCGGAAGAAGGGCTGCTTCAGGTTGGCGACGAAAGCGCGATCGCGACCTGGGTGGACGAGGTGCTCGCGGAACACCCTGAGGAAGCGCGACGGTATCTGGCGGGAGAAAAGAAGCTGCAAGGGGTCCTTGTCGGACTCGTGATGAAAAAATCCAGGGGGAGCGCCGACCCCAGGCGCGTGAATCAGCTACTCTCGAGCCGAGCCGGGTAGAGCGGTTCGGGCAGCTGCAGCGCGTAGCGGAGCCTGGTGGGAGGCATTCCAAAATGGTGCTGCGCCTGCTCGAGAACGTGCTCCTCTCCACCGCGCCGGAGCGCCGCGCGTCGAACCTTCTTCGCCTCGCGCAGAGCGTGGGTCCCCGCCGGATCGAGCTTGAACGGCTCGGCATGATCCAGCCGCGTCATGAGATCGATGATGTAGTCGAACGCGCGGGCCAGGTACGTCTCCACCTCGCGCTCGCTCAGATCCCATCGGCTTTTTTCCTCCACCAGGTGGAAGATGCGCTGCCAGGACTCCGTGTCGGCGGCGTACACCATCCCGCGAAAGATTCTCCGATTGGTAGGCGTGCTGAAGAGCGTTGGACTCAATATCTGGTCGAGGTGCTCGTCGGAGTGTGAGTGATCGCGAAGAATCAGCTGCTTGGCGGTGCGGCTGAATCGCTCGCCGATGTGGGTGTCGAAGCGGCTCTCCCAGTAGCTGTGCCCGAGGGCCGCCGTTGACGACGTGATCGTCAGCTGGTGGGGCACGAAATAGTTGTGCGCGACCGAATCGGCCGC
>JALYYH010000207.1 GCA_030946665.1 Gemmatimonadota bacterium | reverse complement strand
ATCAACCATCAAACACCGCTGGAGACCTCGCGGGTCCAATCTCCACTACGCAGGGGAGCGGCGCGAGTTCCGCGAGCCCGCAGGCGGGGACTCCGAACCCTAATCGAGTTCCCAACGAGATGGGACGAATCATGGTGCTCGAATATCACCTGATCACGGATCACAACGGCGATTACGCGCGCGAGCGCGGTCAGTACCGGAAAGATCTGGAGCTGCTGTACAATCGCGGATACCGTCCGGTAAACATGTCGGACGTTCTGGACAGGAAGCTCAATCTGCCGCGCGGATTGTCGCCGGTAGTCATCGTATTCGACGACGCATCGCCTGAACAGTTTCGATACATCGACAACAACGGGAAGCTGGAGATCGATCCGAGCAGCGGCATGGGGATCTGGCTCGATTTCAGGAAGACGCACCCCGATTGGAACAACAAGGCGGTCTACTGTCTTCTCTCCGGCGCGTCGGCGGGACACAACTTCTTCGGTGATCGCGGAGTACAGGGACAGAAATCGAACTGGCGCTTTCCGAAAGTGAAATGGCTCGCCGACAACGGATTCGAGCTGTGTGACCACACGCTCTGGCACGCACAGCTGAGCAAATATCCCGACGCGTTCGTGCAGGAGCAGATCGCGCGCAATGCGCTGGCGATCGATTCAGCCGTGCCCGGATACAAGATCAGGTCGATGGCGCTGCCGCAGGGTTTGTGGCCAAAGAACCGCGCGCTGGCGACCAAGGGGAGCTGGACGAATCCCAAGACGGGCAAGACGGTGAGCTATGACTGGCCGGTCGTGTTCGAGGTCGCGGGTGGGCCGATGCGCAGTCCGTACGATCCGGCGTTCAACCCCGGCACGACGCCGCGCATCCAGGTCATCGGGAACGCGATCGAGTCGATGATCGATAAGCTCGAAAAGAGCGGCAACATGTACATCTCCGACGGCAATCCCTCCGTCGTCGCGCGGCCCGCCGCTGGTGCTGTAACTGCAACTTCACCCGGCGTTAAGCGCTAGGCGCGCAGTTACTGTCTATCCAGAGTCAGGTCGGGCGAGGGTATCCTGCCGCCGACCCCGCGCGCTGAACTCAAACGAAGCGGCACTACGAAGCTAGTGCGCTAAACCCTCAAGCTCAGACCACCGATCAGCAGCGCGCCGAAGATGCGGAATCACGATGGAACCGCCGACACGAGACCGACAGAGAGCGACTCGAAAATCTCGGCATGGGAGACCCTCTCCTCGGCGCAGTGGGTGAGATGACACGTGACGCACTCATCACACCTCAACACCACGAGTCAAAACTTCCACCCCTTCAATGTCTTGATCGCCTTCTCCAGCGCGCTCCTTTGATCGGCGTGCTCGGCTCTCGCGAGAAGATCCTCGTACGTCTCGATCGCCAGGTCGACGGCGTCGTAGTCGTGCTCCGCGCCGGCGAGGCTCGCGGCGTTGTCGGCGAGATTCGCCTTCGCCAGGTCGTCGAGCGGGAATCGTCTCGATACCTGCTGCCACCGCGCCACACGCTCCCTTGGATTGGACTCGGCCAACGCCCACAGGTGCCACCCCGCCCGGTTGTCAGCGTCGGACGCGATCGCCCGCGACGCGAGATCGCCCACGACTTCGGGACCAGCCCCGATCAGCCAATAGTGGTTGGCAAGCGCAACGAGCGCCTTCGCATCATCAGGACGCTCCGCTACCGCGCGCTCGAGCGGAGGGAGCGGATCAACCAGCTCTTCGCTCGTTCGGGATCCGTGTGGCTCAGTCATGTGTATAAAGTGTGTACGGCTCGGTCATCAGTGTGAACAAAGATCCGGTTCAGTCGTCTAAAAGCAAAGGTAGCGGGCGGTCTTGACGCCGAAGTTCCAGGGTGGAGATTCCCCGTACAGAGCCCTACCATTCAACTTGTCGCTGGACAATTCCAGCGGTCGATAGTACCATTCTTGCACGAGCGCAGCTCCTGTAGCGCGCCATTCCAAACAGAATGAAGGTTCCGGATTTCGCGTGAGTTATGTCCGCGGTCCCCGTGAGCCATTCGAGTAGCACTTTTCTTCTCAGCCACACCACAACTGCATGAGCGAACCACGCCGACGTCCTTTTCGTCGCGGCCGGCGCAGCCGTCCGTCCGGCAACCAACCCCTTTCTCCCGAATCCTACGGTGATGCCGATCCGTATCTGGAGCCAATGGACCCCTCAACACCAACACCCGACGCGGCACAGATTCCCGATGCGCGCGACAATATGACATCACCAGCCCTTCCATCTCCTGCTCCTTCACCGGCTCCCAGTTCGAGCCCCGCGCCTGAGTCCTCTGCGGCGCCGAGCTCCGAATCCAATTCGCCTCCGCCAGCCGCTCCTTCCGCTCCCGCAAATGGATCGGGCAACGGCGGCGCCTCACAGCAGTACAATCCGCAATCGATGGGCGGTGGACAGCAGCGCGATGGCAATCAGAACCGCAGTCCCGGGGACCGCGAACATCGTCACAACGGACGACGCGGCCGGAATCAGCGCGGCCGCGGCAGACAACGCCAGCAACAGCCGAACGCGCCACGTGCCGATCGCGGAGACCAGGGCCAGCGCGCGCCAGCGGCTCCAGTCGTTCCCGATGGAGAGACCACCGGCTGGTTCGATCCTCAGCGCGAGGGTGGATTCATCCGCCGAGCCGCGAACAGCTATCTCGCGGAGCCAGGGGATGCATATGTGCCGACGAACGTCATGCGGCAGTACATGCTGCGCCGCGGTGATCAGGTTCTCGGGACCACCGGTCACGATCATCGCAATCGCGTAGTGGTCGTCGACGTCAAGGAGATCAACGGGGCCAGTCCGGAGGAAGCAGCGCGCCGCCCGGATTTCGGATCCCT
This sequence comes from Gemmatimonadota bacterium, assembly GCA_030946665.1. The sequence goes on along the minus strand of JALYYH010000207.1, from coordinate 14,632 downwards.
GATCGCGTCGTACCCGGAGCGGAAGCTCAAGCTCGAGACCGGAAAACCGGCCAAAAGCGGACCGGAGCTGACACGCCGGGCCATCGATCTCATCGCCCCCATTGGCTACGGCCAGCGAGCCCTCATTGTCGCCCCCGCCCGCGCGGGAAAGACGATGCTTTTGCAGGCAATCGTGGAAGGCGTGGCGATCAACCATCCGCAGGCAGCCCTCCTCGTTCTGCTCGTTGACGAGCGTCCCGAGGAAGTGAGCGAAATGATCACCTGGGGCTATGGCGAGGTTGTTGCCTCCAGCTTCGACATGCCCGCGGTCAGGCACACGGATGTCACCGAGATGGTGCTGGAGCGCGCCCGCCGCTTAGTGGAGCTGGGAAAGGATGTCGTCATCGTGCTCGATTCAATTACACGCATGGCCCGCGCGTACAACACCGTCGAGCGCGGCACCGGCCGCACGTTATCGGGCGGACTCGATTCGTCCGCCATGGCGAAGCCCAAAGCCTTTTTCGGGTCCGCTCGCTCCGTGGCTCCGGAGCATGGCGGCGGATCACTCACCATCATCGCCACGGCGCTCGTCGAGACCGGGTCGCGGATGGACGATGTCATCTTCGAGGAGTTCAAGGGCACCGGTAACTGCGAGATCAAGCTGGATCGCTCGCTTTCCGAGAAACGGATCTTCCCCGCAATCGACGTCGCGACCAGCGGCACGCGTCGTGAAGACAAGCTCTTCCGGCCTGATCAAATAGAGCATGTCTATACTCTCAGACGCGGTCTACAACAAATGCCGTCCAGTTCGGCTATGGAATGGCTCATCAAGCGCATCGCGGCTACTCCCAGCAACGATGCGCTTCTGGAAGGGCTATAGACCGTCTCGCTGCCTGAGGACGCGCTTTTCCCTAGTCCTCGCCGGGGCGCTCTTTCTCGCTCCGGCAGCAGTCAATTCCCAGCAGACACCGGCGTCAAGCCGGCCTGAGGTAGTCAATCTCACGCTCAAGGGCGTGAAGGTGATGAGGACGGACGAGCTCCTTCAGAACATCTACACCACCGCCTCGTACTGCAACAGCTTCATCCTCAAGCCGTTCTGCTGGGTCAGCAAGGCGAAGTACTTCTACACCAGGAAATATCTCGACCACAAGGAGCTAGAGCGCGACGTGCTGCGCATTCGGATCTTCTACTGGAAGCGCGGCTACCGCGATACCGAGGTCGACACAGCGGTAGTGTCACGGGGAAGCAACAAGGTCGGCGTCACTTTCATGATCAATGAAGGTCCCGCCACGGTCGTCTCGAACGTCATCGTCGAACAGGCGACGGCGCTACTCTCGCAAAGGGAGATCAACCGGCGCGTCTCGCTCGGAAAGGATGGCCCTCTCAACCTGATCAAGCTGGATTCGACGCGCTATTACCTGCAGACGAGCCTGTTCGACCAGGGATATGCCGACGCTGTCGTAGACACATCGGTCGTGGTCGATTCGGCTTCACGCACCGCGGTGGTGAAGTTCACTCTCGATCCCAAGTACAAGACGACGGTCGAAGACATCGTCATCAACGGCAACGCCGACGTGAGCGCCCGCACCATCAGTAAATCTCTCACCTTCCATATCGGCGACGTGTTCCGCCGTTCGGAGATGCTGCGCAGCCAGCGAGCGCTGTACGAATCGAATCTGTTCCGGCGCGCCGCAATCGAGCCGAGGCCGCCGATCGACATCGCGACACCGGATTCGGCGAAGGTGATCGTCGTCACCGTGCAGGAAGCGCCTCCGCGCGAGGCGCGAATGAGCGCGGGATTCAACACCGTCGATTTCTTCCAGGTGGAAGGACGATTCACGCACTACAACTTCCTGGGCGCCGCTCGACGGCTCGACATTCAGGGCGCCGTCGGAAACCTTCTCGCCAGCTCGCTCAACGGGCGCGGGATATTCCACAACGCCTCGCAGCCGGCGACCAGCAGCCTGTCGCGGTATTTCGTTCCCACCTACAACGCGAGCATCGACCTCCGGGAGCCGTGGTTCGGGTCGCCCCACAACGAGCTGGCACTGAGCCTGTTCTCCCACCGGCGCAGCGCGCCCGGCATTTACATCGACCGCGGTTACGGGACGAGTCTCACCTTCACGCGCGATCTCCTCGAGCGAGCGCCGGCGAGCCTCAACTACCGTTTCGAGATCAGCAAGGTGGATGCAGGCGACGTCTACTTCTGCATCAACTACGGTGTCTGCGACGTGCCAACGCTCGAGGCCCTGCGCGGAAATCAGAAGCTCTCGCCTTTCGCGATTACTTCATCGATCGATCGCACCAACGATCCATTCTCGCCGAACCGGGGCTTCCGCGTCTATGGAAGCGTGGAGCACGCGTCCGCGCTCACTGCCTCCGATTTCCGTTACAACCGGGCAACCGCCGATGGCGCCGCCTTCATGCAGGTGAGAAAACGGGGCGCGATCGGCGTGCACGCGCGGGTTGGCTGGGTGAACTCCCTGGGGAGCACGTCACAGGCGGTTGGCGTTTCCGCGACGGTTGGCGATGGAATTCTCCACCCGAGAAAACGATTCTATGCCGGTGGGTCGCATTCGGTGCGCGGCTTTGGGGAGAATCAGCTCGGCCCGCGCGTTCTCACGATTCCCGTCGCGACCCTTCAGTCGAACGACACCCTGAACGTGGCGTGCGCTTCCGGAACCGATGTCACCGCGTGCGATCCGAACGGCAACAATCTCAAGGATCGCGATTTCGTGCCGCGTCCGCTGGGCGGGAATTTCGTGGTCGAGGGGAGTGTCGAGGCCCGTTTTCCGGTCTGGCAGCAGCTGATTGGCGCGGTGTTCGTTGACGCCGGAATGGTGAGCCAGAGGACTGCTCCCACCCTGCCCAAGCGGCGGGGCGCCATAACACCGGGCTTCGGGGTAAGATACAGCTCACCTGTAGGCCCTATTCGTGCCGATATAGGGATCAACCCCGGGGCGAGGGAGTCCCTGCCGGTTGTAACCGAGAATCTCGTGAATGGCCAGAAGACGCTCGTCACCTTGCAGCAGCGCCGCATTTACGCACCCACTAGAGGGGGCGGGATCCTCAACAAGCTGGTCCTCCACCTGTCCATCGGCGAAGCGTTCTAATGCCTAGATGGCTGGTGCGCCTCCTCGCCGGAATCGCGGTGGTGGCGCTGTTACTGCTCGCGGCAACCTACATCGTCACTAACACCGATTGGGGACACGAGCGCGTGCGCCGCTACATCGTGGGGCTGCTTCAGCGAAACAGCCACGGCATCATTCACGTCGGCCGCGTCAGTGGAAATCTTCTGAATGGTTTTACACTGCACGACGTCGTCATCACCGACAGCGCTCGCGCACCATTCGTAAAAGCCGACGAGATCTGGGCGCGATACAGCATCGGCACATTGCGCGGAAAGAGAATCGAATTCTCCCAGGTCCGCCTCGTGAAGCCGGTCATCATTCTAAGCGAGCAGCCAGGTGGGAAATGGAACTACGATCGCATCTTTCCGCGCGACACCACGACGCCATCCGCCCCGCAGAAAACCGGCTGGGGCACTTGGATAAGATTCAGCGATGTCACCGTGCTCGACGGGGATCTGACGGTTCGGTCTCCCTGGAGTCCTGATCCGCACCTGACCCCTGCGGAGAGGCAGGATGCGGTGCGCCGCGCGTTTGGGCCAGAGGGACGACTCGGTCTGATCAAAGTTCCCAAAGGATACCAGAAGGTCTCGACCTTCCATCGCATCAACGGGCTCTTCCCGCTCGTGCGACTCGAAGATCCGGCTTACAAGAGTCGGCTCGTCGATGTCGCGACGCTCAAGATGATCGCCGAGCCGTTCCGTCCGCCGGTGGCCGACGTGCGCGGACTTACGGGGACATTCGAGTTCACCGGCGACTCGGTCTGGTGGAAGGGCGCGCGCGCGACATTCCCGGCGACGCGCATGCGTGGTGACGGCCGCTACTACATCGGCAACGGAGATCTCCACCTTCGACTGCACGGAGATCCCATAAATCCCGCTGACCTGCGCTGGGCGTGGGCGCGCCTGCCCGAGCAGGGCTCCGGCAAGATCGACTTCGGAATGGACTGGACGGGAAACAAGAGCGTTTACCTCGTCAGGAACATGGACGTCATGCTCGTCAAGTCACACGTCGCGGGCCAGATCGAGGCGATCGTAACGGATACTCTCGCCTATCGAAACGCGAACCTGCGCTTCAATTCCCTCGATACGCGACTTCTGACTCAGCTCTTTCCGGCGATGAAATTTCCGCGACCGCTGGCACTCAGCGGTCGGGCAAAGTTCGACGGAGGAGAGCACTCGCTCGTCATCGACGGCGATGTCGGTGTGGACGACCGGCTGTCGGGGCACAGCAGGCTGATCGGGAACGGCTTGATGGGATTGGCGCTGGGAATCTTCAACGCGCGCGATCTCCGCGTGGGGATGGCCCCGCTGCAGATGGGTCTGGCGAAGGCAATAGCTCCCTCGATTAAAATTGGCGGTACGCTCACGGGAACGGTGGTACTCAACGGAACCACCGCGGGGATCATGACGGCCCAAGGCGACGTCACTCACGTCGAGCGCGGTGCTTTGACTCGCGCGACCGGGCGCGCAGCGATGCGAGTGCGCGGGCTTGCATGGTACGACGTCGACGCCCGCATGCATCCGCTCTCTCTCGCCACACTTGGCCGATTCATGCCGAGCGTGGGACTGAGAGGCAGCGCGACTGGACCGCTGCGACTCAAGGGGCCGATCAGCGATCTCGCCATCAACACTCAGCTCACCTTCCGCGACGGTGGATTCCTCGACCTGCGTGGAACGATGGATCTGGCCAGCAAAACCACGGGCTACAATCTCGATTTCGTCACCCGCCTCTTCAACGCCAACACGGTCATTGCCATGGCGCCGCAGACGTCGCTCACCGCGGTCGGCTCGGCGCGCGGCCGGGGATTCGATCCGGCAACGATGCAGGCACAGCTGACCGCAAGCGTGAGTGCCTCGACGATTGATACGGTGTCGATCGATCGCGCCAATGTGAAATTGGCAGCGGCCAATGGGATGGCACGGGTGGACACGCTGGCGTTGGAGCTGCCGCAGGGAATCGTGGAAGCGAAGGGAACGTTCGGCCTCGCGCCCGGACGCACGGGAACTCTCAGCTATCACGTCGCGATCGATTCGCTCTCGCGCGTGGCGAGTCTCATATCGAAGGATACCGGCCTGGTTAAGCCGCGGCCGGGGATACTATCGAGCAGGATCGCAAAAGCGAAAGCTGACTCCTCGAGAGTCGCGCGCGCCACTGAGGTCGAGCGCGCTGTCACGGGAAAGGCTCTGCCACGTTTTCCCGTCGACACTCCCAAAACGGTGCGCAAGAACGAGCTCTCCGGCTCCGCGCACGCTGATGGCGTGGCAACCGGCAACATCCGGAATTTCAGTCTCAAGGGAACTGCTTCCGGCGCCAACATTGTGGCGCAGGGAAATACCGTCGGCTCGTTCGTCGCCGATTACGACTGGCTCAATGCGCGCACTCCGCAGTCGCAGGTGAGAGTGAACGCTCAGGCGATAGAGCTGAATGCAGCGGGATTCAGTCTCGACACGGTTGGAGCGAAGCTCACGTATCAGAAGCCGAACGGAACTCTTCAGATAGTGGTCACCGAGGAGAACTCACGGAAGTACAGCGCCGACGCGCAGTTCACGCTGAACAAGATCAGAAACGAGCTCCACCTCAATAACCTGAGGCTGCAGTTCGACACCAGTGTGTGGGCGAGCACGCATGCCTCGGCACTGCACTGGGGACAGGCGGGGGTGGATGTCGACAGTCTCGAGCTGCGAAATGGATCAAACGGCCGAATTTACGTCAACGGACTCGTTCCCAAGCAAGGCAACGCCAACTTCGACATCGCCGTCGACAACCTCAACATCGGCGATGTGACCGCGCTGACCCAGAGCAGCATCAACGCAAAGGGACTCGTCTCGCTCAACGTGCATGGTACGGGGACGCTGGATAATCCCCAATTCAGGGGAGCCTTCGGCGGCACCAATCTCCTTTACAACGGAACAACACTCCCTGAGGTCCACGGGAATCTGCAGTACGCCAACCAGACGCTGACGGGACGCGCCGAAGCAATGCGCCCGGGCCAACCGCCGTTCCTCGTAGCAGAGGGAACGGTTCCGATCAATCTCGCGCTGACGGGAGTCACGGGATCGAGATTTCCCGCTGACAGGCAGATCGCTCTCAACATCAACGCCGACAGCCTGCCGATGGATCTCATGCCGCAGTTCGGCGACTACGTCTCCAGCGTGCGCGGCAGGGCGAGCGGCTCATTCAAGCTGGCAGGCAGCCTGAACAAGCCACAGCTCACAGGTCAGTTCATGATGCACGAAGGACAGGCGCACGTGACGCTGGCGGGCGTCGATCTCAGTCAGATCGAAGCATCGGTTCGGATGCTCGGCGATACGGTGGTGATCGATTCGATCGCAGCCAACAGCAAGGGACGCATCGTTCTCACCGGTGGAATCGGACTCCGACCGCTCACCGCGCCAAGCTTCGATCTCAAGCTGTTCACTGGCGGCGCGCAGGTCCTCAAGAACGATCGCGGTCAGCTTGTTGTTGGGGCAAACCTGGCGATGGTCGGCCCATTCAAGGACGCGCACGTCACCGGCAATCTCCGGCTACGCCAGGGAGTGTTCTACATCCCGCCGTCCGACAACAAGAATCTCGTCGGAGCGGGCGATCCCGCGCTCTTCAACGTGGTCGACACCGCGGTGATGGCGAGTAAAGAGCTGTTCCCGTCCCAGTCTCCATTGCTGGCGAACATGCGCATGGACGTGAACCTGCGAGTCGATCGCGACGTTTTTGTCCGGTCACGTGAGGCGAACATCGAGATCTACAGCGATGAGGATCTGGGCGTGCACGTCAATCGCGCCAAGGAGACGCTGGTGCTGGACGGCGTGATCCTGAGCGAGCGCGGTGAGTACACCTTCATGACGCGCAGATTCACGATCAACCGGGGGTCGGCGTCATTCGTCAACTCCACCGAGTTGAATCCCATATTGCAGGCAAACGCCTCATACCAGGTCGTACAGCCGAGCCGCGAAGCCATCAATATCCAGATCGCCGTCGGCGGAACGTTCAGAAACCCGAACATCTCTCTCACCAGCGACGCCCAGCCCCCAATTCCACAGAGCGATTTGCTGAGCTATCTCGCGTTCGGCCAGTCATCGACTTCGCTCCTCCAGCTCGAGGGATCGGGCCTCACCAACGGTGGTGGCGGAACCAACCTCGTCGGAGCCGGCGCAGCTCTCGCCAGCCGTCAGCTCGCCGGTGTAGCGCTCGGCGTCGCCGCCGATCAGATCGCCGGTAGCGCCGCGCGCTCGCTTGGCGCCGACGTGTTCACCATCACGCCCGCCGACGTGCAGACGGACGTCGGCAACTTCCTGCGCGCGACGCAATTCGAGTTCGGGAAGTACATCAGATCGCACACCTTCGTGGAAATCAAATCGCCACTCGATCCTTACGCCTTGGTGCGCCCGGGTCTAAAGGTCGTACATCGGTTTGGCGGAACGCGGGGGTACCGTGTCGAGACCGGCTTGGAGACGCGCTACCTGCTGAGAGAGCCGAGCCTGTCGAGCCTTCAGAACATCCTGACGACGAGCGCGTTCGGGGCGTTCCTTATCAGGGAATGGCGATTCTAGATCTCAATTACAACTGAACAGAACGGGTGCGAGCTACCAGTGGCGTAGATGCCAGTAATCAGTTCACTACGCCAGGACTTCCCTCAATAATCTCAAGGCAGCTGCTGCTCCTGATTGACGCGGCACGCAGGGCCTCGGCGGCGCGCAGTACGTTCGTGATGCACAGGCAGCTCCCTGTACTCTGAACGGCGCCGGAAACGTCCCGACGCAGTGAACCATCAACTGGCCACTCTGGCACTGACTACTCGCACCCGTTCAGTTGCAGTTCAGTTCCCCGAACGGTACAGTTGACCATATGTGCGGACGCGCGACGGTAGTCAACCCTGATGGAATCACCGAGAAGGTATACGGCTTCACTCGCAAATTTGTGCCGAGTGACTGGAAGCCGCGCTACAACCTGAATCCCCACGAGGACATTCCGTCCGTTTACTACGACCCATTCCTGCGGGAGAGGGTCCTCAGGACGATGCACTGGAATCTCGTACCATCGAAGCTCGAGAGCAGAGATAAGGCCGTCGCGTTCGACTCCCAGTACTCGACGTTCAACGCCAGGATCGAGACAATTGCGTCGGCCCCGACCTTTCAGGAGTCATGGCGCCGCCAGCGCTGCCTCGTCGTGGTAGACGGTATCATCGAATGGGTGGGAGAAAAAAGGCACAAGATCCCTCACCTCATTCGGCATAGAGAGCGAATCCCGTTCGCGATGGCGGGACTATGGAGTCGCTGGCGCGACCGTGAAAGCGTCGAAGAGCTGTGGTCGTGCACGGTCATCGTCAAAGCTGCGGACGACTGGTACAAGCGGTTTCACGAGCGGATGGCAGTGCTACTGGCGCCGGAATCGTACGAGCAGTGGCTCGATCCCGATCGGAAGCAGGGGCAACTCGAGGTCCTCAACAAGTCGGCATACCACGAGAATGACGAGCTCGAGTTTTTCCCCATCTCCAGGCTCGTCAACAACGCACGCAACGACTCGCCGGAATGCCTGGAGGCGACCGCGTATCCGGCTCCTGCGGCCGACCCCGAGCTTCTACTCGACCTCTAGCCAACGGGGTAGCGCTCAGCGCTTTCCGTCTTTCCCGTACTCGTCCCACAGCGTCGCCATCGCGCGCATGCCGAGCCGGAAGTTCTCGTCGCTCATCCACTCGTCGGGCGCGTGAGCGTTTTCGCCAGGCAGTCCGAAGCCGACCAATAGAACGGGCGCACCGAGTATGCGCTGGAAGTCGCCGACGACGGGGATGGAGCCGCCTTCACCAGTAATCACCGGCTCTTTTCCGAACGCCGCGCGTAACGCTCGGCGAGCGGCGTCGTAGATCGGTCCATTCAGCTCGGCGCGCCACGGGCGGCCACCGTGGAGATGCTGAACGTCGACCTTCACTCCCTTCGGCGCGACCTTCGCGACGTGCGCCTTCATCAGCTTCTCGATGTCGGCGGGATCCTGATCGGGGACCAGGCGGCAGCTCACTTTTGCCATCGCCTTCGCCGGCAGGACGGTCTTGGCGCCTTCACCTGTATATCCGCTGAGCAGGCCGTTCACCTCGCAGGTGGGACGGATCCAGAGTTTCTCGAGGGTCGTGAAGCCCTTCCCGCCGCCGAGCGCGTTTACGCCCGTCTCCTTCATCAGCGTCTTGTCGTCGAATGGCAGCGAGCGCATCTGCTTCCGGATCTTCGGATCCCACTCGCGCACTTTCTTGTAGAATCCGGGAATCGCGATACGGCCGTCCTTGTCGTGGAAGGTCGCGAGTATGCGCGCGAGCGCCATCGCTGGATTCACGATCGCGCCGCCGTAGCTGCCCGAGTGCAGATCGCCCTTCGGGCCCTGCACATTGATCTCGAAGTAGGCGAGTCCGCGTAGCGAGGAAAGGATCGACGGAAGGCCGGGCGCGAACATCGCCGAGTCGGAGATGACGACGGCGTCTGCCTCGAGCAGCTTCTTCTGTTGCTCGACGAATGAAGCGAGGTGCTCGCTGCCGATCTCTTCCTCTCCCTCGACGATGACGACGACATTCACGGGGAGCTTGTTGCGCGCAGCGAGATGCGCCTCGAGCGCCTTGATGTGCAAGAACACCTGGCCTTTGTCATCCACCGATCCGCGCGCGAAGATTTTGCCATCTCGCACGGTCGGCTCGAAAGCGGGCGACGACCACAACTCCAGTGGTTCGGCCGGCTGCACATCGTAGTGCCCGTAGATGAGAACCGTCGGCGCGCTGGGAGCATTCCTCCATTCACCGACGACGACTGGATGCCCGGCGGTCGGGTATATCTTCGCCGGCACACCGATTCTATCGAGCGAATTCTTGACCCACTCGGCGGCGCGCTTCGTGTCACCGTTGTGTTCCGATTTCGCGCTGACGCTCGGAATGCGCAGAAACTCGAACAGCTCGTCGTGGATGCGCGAGTCATTCTTGCGGAGAAAATCCTCGAGGTCGGAAGCAATGGTGCCCGACGCTTTCGCCGTAGCGGTTAAAGTTTTCATGGTTGGAGATTGGTTTGTGTCGTCGTCTTCGAAAAAGAGATGTGACCAGCAGGCCGGATCACCCATTCCGCGCAATGACACCTGCCGCTGCCATCCCCGCAAAAGTTGCGATGATGCACAGCACTACGCTGCCCGCAATATAGGTCGCGGCTCGAGCGTACTCGCCGCCTTCTATCAGTCCAACCGTCTCGAAGCTGAAAGTGGAAAACGTAGTGAATCCGCCACAGAATCCGACGACCAGCAGCGCACGCAGCTCGGCTGACGTCTGCATGTTGAGCAAAAAGCGCACGAACACGCCAATGAGGAAGCACCCGACGACGTTGACGAAAAATGTACCCACTGGAAAGCCGCTCGCGCTCGAGCGTTGGATGAGCCCGCCAAAGATGTAGCGCAGAAGCGACCCCGCCGCTCCACCCAGCGCAATCAGAAAAAGAATCATCGAGCGACTCCAGGCGCCTGTTGACTACTCACCCGCCACCCCGCCTTATTGAGAGTTTCCGGCCGACGGAGGAAAGATGCACGGGTTCAAAGGCGAGCGGGTGTTGATGCGAATACACATCGGCGAGCGGGACAAGTACGAAGGGGAGCCTTTGTATTGGGCGATCGTGCAGCTCCTCCGAAAACGTCACTACGCCGGTGCTACCGTCACTCGCGGCATCATGAGCTTCGGCGCGAGCAGCCGCATCCATACAGCAAGATTTCTGGAATTGTCAATGGATCTTCCAATCGTTGTGGAATGCGTCGATACGGAAGAAAAGATACAGGAAATCCTTCCTGAACTGGACAGGATGGTCGGTGGCGGGCTGATAACCCTCGAGCGCGTAAGGGTGATCATGTACCGTCCCCACGCCAATGAGGAAGAAAGGCCGGACGATTGGTCCATAGACAACGCGAAACCGACGCACGTTAGTGACGTACCCACGCAAGGCGGCTAACGGCTGGCAGCTTGCAGACTGAGAGCTCACAACTCGTTCTGTTGTAGTTTACAGTCCTCTGCCGGCGTCGACGCCAGACATGCCCAACCGCCTCGCCAACGAAACCAGTCCCTATCTCCTCCAGCACGCCGACAATCCGGTGGACTGGTATCCGTGGGGATCCGAGGCCCTCGACAGAGCGAAGCGGGAGAACAGGCCGATTCTGTTGAGTATAGGCTACGCCGCCTGTCACTGGTGCCATGTCATGGCGCACGAGTCGTTCGAGGACGATGAGACGGCCGGCCTGATGAACGACAGGTTCGTCAACATCAAGGTCGATCGCGAAGAGCGCCCTGACCTCGACAACATCTACATGCAGGCCGTGCAAGCCATGACCGGACAGGGCGGTTGGCCAATGACGATGTTCCTGCTGCCCGACGGCAGGCCTTTTTACGGGGGCACCTACTTCCCGCCCGACGATCGACACGGACGCCCGTCGTTCAGGCAGGTGCTCGTGTCCGTTAGCGATGCGTACGAGAAGAAGAGCCCGAACGTCGCCGAGACCGCGGATCGGCTGAAGGAGATCTACGAGAGCAACCTTGTCCGTGAGCGCAGCAGTGGCACTCTCTCTTCACGGGTGCTGGAGGGGGCGTACCGTTCGCTCGCCCAGAAGTACGACGAGCGGAATGGGGGCTTCGGTGGCGCGCCGAAATTTCCGCCGACGATGGTCCTCGACTTTCTCCTTCGCTACTGGAAGCGCACCGGCACCTCGCAAATTCTCGCGATGGTCGCTGACTCATTTAGAAAGATGGCGCGGGGTGGGATCTACGATCAGGTCGGTGGTGGATTTGCGCGTTACGCAGTCGACTCGACCTGGCTCGTCCCGCACTTCGAGAAGATGCTCTACGACAACGCGCTTCTGGTTCGACTGGGGAGTCACCTCTGGCAGGCGACCAGGGACGACGAAGTGCGCCGGATCACGGTCGAGACCGTGGAATGGGTAGAGCGTGAGATGACTTCGCCGGAAGGCGGATTCTATTCGTCGCTCGACGCCGACAGCGAAGGACACGAGGGCAGGTTTTACGTCTGGAGCGAAGAGGAGCTCGACTCGCTGCTCGGCGCCGATTCGCGAGTATTCAAGGCTTATTACGGAGCGACGCACGGGGGAAACTTCGAGGGCAGGAACATTCTCTTCGTCGCCGCCGATCGCAGGCCGGCAGCTGCTCGCGCCGGTATCGATGTGGAGATGCTCGACGCCGTCGTTGCGCGCGGCAAGCGGATCCTCTACGAGGTACGTGCCAAGCGGGTCTGGCCCGGCCGAGACGAGAAGATTCTCGCGTCATGGAACGGCCTGATGCTGCGCGGAGTCGCGACAGCCGCGCGGGTGTTCGATCGCAAGAACTTTCGGGAGCTCGCCATTCGCAACGCCGAGTTCCTATCCCGGGAGATGGTGAAGAACGGACGAGTGATGCGAACCCACAAGAAAGGTGTCACCCGCATCACCGGCTTCCTCGAGGATCACGCTTCGGTCGCACTCGGATTTCTGGCGGTATACGAGCTCACGTTCGACCAGCATTGGGTGGAGCGCGCGGAGGAGATCGCCCGAGCCATGATCGAATGGTTCTGGGACGACAGCATGGGCGCATTCTTCGACACCGCCAGCGACGCCGAGCAGCTGATAACGCGTCCGCGCGAAGTGACCGACAACGCGATACCGTCGGGTACCTCGCTGGCGGTGGAGCTGCTGCTCCACCTGTCAGAGCTCCAGCAAAACGCCGAGTACCGCCGGCGCGCGGATTTCACTCTGCAGTCGCTCGCCGATCCGGTTGCGAAGTTTCCGACGGCCTTTGGCCATCTGCTCGGATGCGCGGACATGATGCTGAACGGCGCGATCGAAGTAGCGCTGGTTGGCGACACTAAGTCCGCTCCGTTCAAGGCACTGGAGAGAGTTGTGGCCGAGCAGTACGTTCCTTCCCTCGTCCTGGCCGGCGGTGCGCCGACGGACAGGTCGCCAGTCAAGCTTCTCGATGATCGGCCACCCATCGACGCGAAACCGACAGCGTACGTGTGTCGCGCCTACACCTGTGACAAGCCGGTGACGGATGCGGGTCCCTTATCCGCTCAGCTGGAGAACGCAGCAAAGAAATTCCCCGCCACTGCCGGCGTCTAAAGGAGATCGAGGATGGAGCGCGTCAATTCACGCATTTCGCAGGTGTATGGCTACGCAGTCTGCTTCATCACCGTGATAGTGATGCTCATTGCGATCAAGCAGGTGGTGGACGCTGCTTTCGATCTGAGCGATCCGATCCGGGCCGATGGCGGCGGTTACGGGCGAACCGGACGTCCGATCACGAACTTCGAGCTGTACAGGGTAGAAGCGAGGAGGCAGAATACTGGACGCGAGCCCGCCACTCCTCCCGCGGTCGCACCACCGAAGGGCCCGGTGGATACGACGTCGTCCGACGCCGAATTGCGGAGACTGTATGACGCTGAGCGCGAGGCCGCGATCGGCAACGCCAGATTCCGCGCGATTCGGTCGCTGGTGGGCAACATTCTTCTCATCGTGCTCGCCGGGGTTCTTTTCGTCATTCACTGGCGCTGGCTGAAAGCGCGGGACTCATTGCCGGCGGCGGCGTGAAGCTGCGCCGCAGCCATCGTTGGTCACCACACCCATAGTTGATCACCAGGTCTATTGCCGAGTGACTGATCAGAATCAATCCTTCACCCGCGGGATATTCGCGGGTGTCGTGCTCGACTCGCTTCTTTTCCCTTATCCGCGCCGGCTCGACGAGCGGAGCCCGGAAGAGGCGCGCACGGTTCGGCGGCTAATCAATGAGCTCCGCCGGCTGGAAGGTGATGTAATCGATTCAGAGAAATTCGATGAGGAGGAAACGATAACGGAGAACGTCATCCGCGCGTTCGCCGAGATCGGGATGCTTGGGCTCACGATTCCCAGAAAGTACGGCGGTCTCGAGCTGTCGTCATCGGCGTACGCTCGGGTGTTCGAGACTTTGTCGTCGATCGACGGATCGCTCGCCGTTATGGTCGGCGTTCACTGCGGGCTGGGATCGAAGGCGATTGTGCTCCACGGCAGCGATGAGCAGAAGGAGCGCTATCTTCCGTCGCTCGCTCGCGGTGATTTCCTCGCTGCCTATGCGCTGACTGAGCCGGATGTCGGCTCCGACGCCCAGAACATCAAGACGACCGCGATGCTGAGCAAGGATGAATCGCACTGGCTGCTCAACGGACGAAAGATCTGGATTGGCAACGGCCACCGTGCTGGAGTGATCGCGACATTCGCACAGGCATTCGTCCAGCGGCGTGGCGAGACCTTGCAGCGCATGACTGCGTTTCTCGTTCGGCCGGACATGCCTGGCTTTCGTGTGGTCGGCACAGTGCGAAAGCTGGGGATTCGTGGATCCACCCAGGCCGAGCTGAGCTACGAAGGGATGGAGGTACCCGCCGATCACCTCCTCGGTAGCGTTGGCAAAGGATTCAGCGTGGCCGTGCACGTGTTGAATGCGGGCCGACTCACGCTGGCGGCGGGATGCACGGGCGGCACCAAGCGCACGCTCGAGGAGATGACTG
>JALYYH010000195.1 GCA_030946665.1 Gemmatimonadota bacterium | reverse complement strand
CGTCTGGAGCGGTGGGTTGCGGGAAGATGGTTCGACGATCTCAAGGCCGCGTTCGACTGGGACGTCATTCTCAAGTACGACGTTCTGGGCAAGAAGTACCAGGTCGTACGCGTCGTCAACAAGAAGGCGGAGCTGCTCGGTGAATTTCCGAATTTCGATGATGCAGAGAGCGCGGCTGAAGGCCCGTATCGGCCGGCGATCTCGCTGCCCACGAAGGGGCAGCGCGGGTACTACAATCTGCTGCTCGACGTAGAGACGCTCTCGCTCAGCGATCTCGACGAAGTGGAGCGATGGCTTCGCGGCGAGCTCAAGCCGGCTGTGAGGGGGAAGAAGAATCCTGGTACCGCTTTGGGGCGAGGGGTTCGGACTTTGGTGGTGCGCCTCCTCGGCGGCGAGAAACGGCACTATGAGGCTCGTACCGGGACATTTCGACCTTAGGCTTCGGGTGATGGCCAAAGTCTGAAGGCGACGCTTGGGCTTCATTCGCAAACTCTGACCTCGAGCATACCGAAGCAGGGAGCGGATCGCTGGATGCCCGAGCGCGACGCGATCCGGACGCCGCGGCTTTAACTCAGCTTGTGCGCACCGTGATGGGGGTGCCGATTCTCGAGGTCTTCGAGGTGGTGCAGCGTCTCTTCGCCGTAGAACAGGCGAATGTACTTGGCTTGCGTCGCCGTCAGCCTTCTTACCGCCCAGCTAAGGTGAACGAAGTGCGGCTCGACCGGCGCGTGCATCGGGTGCATCCCGATCTCGCTCGGCAGATTGTTGGCCTTTTTCGTGTTGCAGGGGCTGCAGGCCGTCACGACGTTGGTCCAGTCGTTCGCGCCGCCGCGGGAGAGCGGGATCAGGTGATCGCGCGTCAGTGATTCGCGCGGCTTGAGCTCGATCTGCAGGCGGCCACAGTACTGGCAGCGATAGCGGTCGCGGGCGAAGAGGAAGGTGTTCGTCACCTGGCGGCGGAACCGGCGGGGGACATGAATGAAGCGCGTGAGGCGGATTACCGCCGGACGCGGAAGCGTCAGCCTCTCGGAACGAACGACGCGGTCAAAATCCGCTTCGACTATCTCCGCCTTTCCGTCGATCACCAGCCGCAGGGCGCGGCGCAGCGGAACCATCGTCAGCGGCTCGAATGAAGCGTTCAGTGCCAGACAACCAACGATCAAGCACTCCTCCTGGGCAAACCCACCAAAATATACGTCTGGTACAACGCTGCGACCGGCCTATCCTGCATCGGAGTGAGGCAACGGCGGAGAAAATGCCCGCGTCTGTTGCGCTCCTATTGCGACGATTAACTGGCGTCGCTCGTTACCCTTTGCACCCACTCAAATTCGCTCTTTCCTGCGTGTTTCGGTGCCGAAAACTCCAGCTAGATCGGCGATGCGGACATGTTGTCGATCCGCTCCCGCGCGAGCTTTCCACGTGCTGCGGTCGACGCCTTTCTCGGTGGCACTGGCGTCAGCCAACCATAGCGATCGTCGATCGCGCCGGTCGCCAGTCCCATGTACTCGCGCTGAATCTCCAAGGTGAGGAGACCAGGCTTGCCGGTACCAACCGGAATGCGGTCGACCGAACGAATCGGCGTTATCTCGGCGGCCGTTCCGGTGAAGAAGAGCTCGTCCGCGATGTACAGCATCTCGCGGGGAATCGAGCCTTCCACCACATCGACGTCCATGTCGCGCGCGATCCGGATGACGCAATCGCGGGTGATTCCGTTCAGAATTCCCGAGCTGATTGTCGAGGTGAACAGCTTCCCGTCACGAACCAGGAAGAGATTCTCACCGCTGCCCTCCGATACGAGGCCGAAGGAGTCGAGCATTATGCCTTCGACGTAGTTGTCGACCCGCGCCTGCATCTTGGACAGCTGTCCGTTCAGGTAGTTCCCGCCCGCCTTCGCCAAGGACGGGAAGGTATCCGGGGCGGGACGTCTCCAACTCGACACGCATACATCCGCGCCATTCTTGAGCGCGTCGGCGCCGAGGTAAGTTCCCCACGTCCAGGGAATGATGAAGACCTCGAGGGGCGTGTCGGCCGGCAGCACACCCATCTGCTCGCCGGTTCGAATGGCAACCGGACGCAGGTAGCAGTGCGGGAGCTCATTCTCCGCGACTGTCTCGACCGCCGCCCTGCACATGTCGTCCATGGAGTACTTGAGGGGCATCCGGTAGATCCGGCACGAGTCCGCGAAGCGGCGCATGTGCGCGTCGAGTCGGAACACGGCGGGCCCGCCGGGCGTCTCGTAACAGCGGATGCCTTCGAAAACGCTGGAGCCGTAGTG
>JALYYH010000194.1 GCA_030946665.1 Gemmatimonadota bacterium | reverse complement strand
GCGTGCTTCAGCTCCGGTTGTCATCGTTTGTCGCCTGGCATCATCAGTTGGCGGTGCGGAGGTTAGGCAAGGTCGGCGCGCATCACTACTTCGCCAACGCATTCCCCGCGAGTGTTCTTTACCGGCTTGCGCATCCATTCCGACAAGCGGGGCGATAGCTGCGCCGGAAGGGCGTCCAGCTCCTGGAGCAATCTCAGAAGCGCGGGCACCTGGGCGCGCTGTGCGCCGTCCTCTACCTTGATCGCGATTCCAATTCCGCGCTCGGGAAGCATCGCGCAGTGCACGCCCTCCGCGCCAACCTTCGAGACCACGCTTCCCCCAGTTTCCGCGATCAATGCCGAATCGAATCGATCGGTACCGCCGACGAGAAATGCGTTGTTGCTCATCGCGTCGACAACCCGTCGCGGAAATTCTTCCCCGCGGCCCGACGCCACTGCAAAACGGGAATAGGCCCGCGCCATTCGCTCGAGCGTCATCCCGAAGACGACGACTCCGCATCCGTCCACGGCCTGGGCAATCTTGCCGCAGGGGATGTCGGTCCAGAGAGAAACCTCGTGGAGAATCACACGCTGCACGTGATGGTCCTGCTGCTCGTAGCCCTGCGTCTGCCATCCCTTGTGCCGAGCCAGTGCCATCATCGCGGTGTGTTTGCCGGAGCAGTTGTTGTGGAGCCTGCTCGGACGGCCGCCTGACTCTCGCAGAATTTTGGCACCCCGCTGGGAGGACGGCTCGTGCGGGCCGCAGGCGAGATCGCCTTCTTCCAAACCGATGTCGTGGAGCATTCTCTCCACGAGTGCGACGTGCTCCGGCTCGCCACCGTGCGACGCGCACGATACGGCTAGCTGTGTCTCATCCCATCCCAACGCGTCGAACCCGCCAGAGGCGAGGAATGGAAGCACCTGAAAGGGTTTGGCGCACGACCGCCAGTAGGTGAATGCCTTGCCGTCGCGGGCTGCTCCGAGGAGCTCGTCCCCTTCTCCGACTACCGCCGCGTGTATTCGATGCTCCGATTCGGTTCCATCACCGCGGGTGACTGCAACATCGAGCTCGTACTCTTTGATCACACTTCAAGATACCCTGGTTGTTTCCTAGAATAGCTTAACCTGGATCATCTGCTTTGTGTACCGGCGTGGGTCACGCCTGACGTCGACGAGGACGTTGTTCAACTCGGTAACCGTTTTCACCAGCTGATCGTAGAGCTGCTCGTCGCTGAATAGCTTTTTCATGGTGCCGCCGTTGCCACCCGACATGGTGCCTACGAGCGAATCGGCGCGGGCGACGATGCTGACAAGGTGTACGTACAGCGTGTCGTCGCGGAGCAGCTTGCCCATCGTGCCATTGCCCGAGGTGATCTGCCTGATCACGGTGTCCGCCGATGCAACGGTGCGATTCAGACTCTGATAGAGCTGCGGATCGTCGAGCAGCCGCCCGATCGTACCTCTCGGATTCTCCAGTTTCGCCATCAATGAGCTGGTACGTGCGAGAGTGGTGTTGAGCTGATCGTAGAGCTGGCGGTTCGTCACGAGCTGGCCGAGCGTGCCTTCGCCCCGCGAGATTCCTCCGGTCATCCCCTTCAGATCGTGGGTAAGCGCGACGACCTCCTTGATCGCGCCCGACGCCTGCGACACCACCGCTTCGTAGTCCACCGACGGCGTGACGATCAAAGTGTCGCCCTCGTGCATCATGCGGTACCTGGGCGTGCCGACGCTGATGTCGAATACCTTGTCGCCCAGCAGTCCGGACGCCTTGATTTTGGCTCGCGAATCGAGCCGTACCTGTTCGGCGACGCTCCGCTCCACTTCAACCAGCAGGCGCAGATGCCGCGTAGTGTCGTTGCTGGGTGGAAGGAACTTGATCTCCTTGATGCTGCCGGACTGTTGCCCCGCAACACTCACAGGTCCACCAACGCGCAGTCCGCTGGCGTTGCCCACGAAGCTCACGAGTTGGTACCGCTTGCCGAAAAGCTTTCCGGCCTGGCCGAGTTTGACGATGGTGACCGCGAGAATGAGCATCGCGACGAGTATCACCGCTCCCACCTTCAGCTGGTCCCAGGTTATGTACGAGGATCGCTTCATCGGCTAAGAGTTCCACCGGGTGGAGAGTAGTCCGAGGGCGTACGGTATTCTCGGCTCAAAGGTATCATCGCTGTTAGAATCCGCCCAGGAATTCGCGAATGTAAGGCTCGTCGCTGCCAGTCATTTCTTCGGGGGTGCCGAAGAAAGCAATGCGCTTTTCCGCGAGCAAAGCGATCTTGCTCGCCATGCGAAACGCCGATCGGATGTCGTGGGACACGACGACGCTGGTGACGCCGAGCTCCCGTTGCAGCTTGATGATAAGGTACGTAATCGTCGCCGTCGTGAGCGGATCGAGACCCGACGTCGGCTCGTCATAAAGCATGATTTCCGGGTTGTTCGCCAGTCCGCGCGCGATACCAACCCTTTTTTTCATTCCACCGGACAGCTCGGACGGCATCTGGTCCATCACCTTGTCGGGCTCGAGATCGACGATCGCAAGCTTTTCCCGGACGCGGGCCTCGATCTCGCCTTCGTTGAGCTCGGTATGCTCGCGCAACGGATAGGCGACGTTCTCGTATACAGTCATCGAGTCGAACAATGCCGCGCCCTGAAAGACCATCCCCATCTTCTGACGGACCTTGAGCGCGTCGTCGAAGGTGAGGTGGGTGATGTCCTCCCCATCGATAGATACCAGGCCGTCGTCGGGGACGAGAAGCCTGAGAATCAGCTTGAGAATTGTCGACTTCCCGGTGCCCGATTCACCGACCACCACAACGGTCTCACCTTCTTTTGCGTTGAACGAAACATTCTGGAGAATGGGCTCTTCGAAGGAAAGCGAGATGTTGTCCAGTGCAATGACTTTTTTCTGGGATTCGGGACCAGGCTGTTTCCGCTCATTCTCGTCGGCGACTTCCTCCAGCTCCGTGCGGATCGCGGCGCGCACTCTCCCGGAGTCGCGCGCGCGGCGGGGCATTGCCGTCTCATCCTTGGGGTTCGGAACTCTCCGTTCGCCTGGCTGGTGCCGGCGATCTTCTTCGTCGGTCATGGCTGAAAGAGGACCAAGAGAACCTGGGTAAGGAAATAGTCGACGACCAGAATCAGGATGCTCGCGGTAACGACGGTTCGCGTGGTCGCCAGACCGACGCCCTCCGTACCGCCAGTCGTCCTCATGCCGTTGTAGCAGGCGATGAGGGAGATAATGCCCCCAAACACGAACGGCTTCGTCAGTCCCTGAACGAAATCGTTCGGGATGTAGTGGAGCGTGAATCCCCCGGAGAGCATCTGCTCGAAGACTGTACGCCAGTACAATGCCGCCGGCTGCCCCAGGTAGAACTTGGCGATGATGTTGCCGCCAAGTATCCCGATGAAATCGTTGATGATCGTGAGAACCGGCAGCATGATCAGCGACGCCAGAACCCGAGGCGTGACCAGCTTCTTGATTGGATCCGTGCCCAGCGTGTTGAGGGCATCGATCTGCTCAGTGACGCGCATCGATCCGAGCTGCGCGGCGATGCCCGAGCCCACCCTCCCCGCGACCATCAGACCCGCCAGCACCGGACCGAGCTCGCGCACCATCGACCCCGCGATCAGCCGGCCGATCAGGGCGGTCTGCCCAAAGGCCTGGAGCTGGACGGACGACTGCAGCGCCAGCACCATCCCCGTGAAGAAACCGGTGAGGAGGACGATCCCCAGGGATCCCACGCCGATCACATCCATCTGCTGAAAGAGGTCCGCCGTGTAGAACGGCTTCACGAAAATGAAGGCGAGCGCCTTGCCTGCGAGGACGAAGAACTCCTGCAGTGAATAGACGGAACGCTTGGCGGCGTCGTTGAATCTTTCTAGGATCAAATGAGGAATGTGACGGGGAGAGAGGAGCGTACGACTCACTTTCCACCGGGGCAAGGGGTGTGCCCCGTTTGCCGCAGCTAATTCCGGGATTTAAGTTGTCCACTGGCAACTGATGACTGTTAACTACAACGGAACGGGTGCGAGTGGCCAGTGGGGCACCGGCCAGTGACCGGTTCACGACGCCCAGACTTCCCACGAATAGTCTTAAGGCACAGGCCGTAGCCCATGATCGAAACAATCTCCCGCGACCGCCTAATCGAACTATTGTCAGCCGGCGCCCAGCAACGGGTGGCGATAATCGGCGACGCGATGCTCGACGTGTACCTGCGCGGCGATGTGGAGCGCATCTCGCCCGAGGCGCCCGTTCCCGTGGTGAGGATCCGCGACAAGGAGCTGGCCCTCGGCGGCGCGGCCAACGTGGCGCAGAACGTCGCGGCGATTGGGGCGGAATGCGATCTCGTCTGCGCCGTGGGTGACGACGCCGAGGGCCAGGTGGTGAAGGAGATGCTGCGCGAGCTCGGCGCCAACGTGCGCTCGATTGTGACCGTTCAGCGGCGGACGACGACCAAGTCCCGCGTCATCGCCCGGTCGCAGCAGATCGTACGCTTCGATGAAGAGGTGGACATCGACATCAGGGGTGACGAAGTCGTGGCGCTGTTCGCCGCCGCGATCACGGCGATCGACAACGCCAACGCGCTGGTGTTCGAGGATTACAACAAGGGAGTGCTGACCGCGCCGCTGATCGAGAAGGCGATGCAGCACGCGAATTCCCGCGGAATTCCGGCGGTCGTCGACCCCAAGTACAGGAATTTCTTTGCCTACAAGGGCGCAACGATCTTCAAGCCCAATCGGCGGGAACTGGAATCCGCGCTCGGCGCCGCGGTCGACATCGAGCATCCCGAAGCATTGCCAGAGGCGCTCAAGCGCCTTGGCGTCGAGCACATTCTGTTGACGCTGGGCGAAGAAGGCATGGCCCTCATCGCCGCTGACGGAGAGGTTGGCCGCGTCCCGACGACGGCGCGCGAGGTGTACGACGTGGTGGGAGCGGGTGACACGGTCACTGCTTACCTTGCGACGATGCTGGCAGCCGGTGCGACACCCGCGGAATCGGCGGTGATCGCCAACTTCGCCGCTGGGGTGGAAGTCGCGAAGCTCGGAGCCGCCACCGTGACCATAGACGAAGTGATCGAAGCGTACGATCTGTTCGGAAGCGCCGGCTTAGCCGACGCGTCGATGGCGTAGCGAGCTTTAATTACTGACCGGAGAGGAGTATTGCGGTACATAAAGCGAGGTCTCGTCGCGCTCGTGCTCGGCGTGATGGTGGGAACGAGCGCCGCCCGCGCGCAGAACAGCTCGGAGCGGGTATTGCCGCCCTCAGTGATGGCGACCAACGGCATCGAGGCCGATACCTCGCAGAGCTCCGCGGTGCTGCCAAATCAAAGCTGCCGGCTTACCTCGAGTCAGCTCACCGCAGTCCGGACCGGAGTGGGATCAGCCTTCATCGGAGTGAACGCGTATCTCTACCACTACTTCAAGAAGGCGTGGTGGTCGGGTGAGCGCGCCCCGCACTTTTTCTTTCAGTCCGACTGGGATCAGGAGTTTCGCGACCAGGACAAGTTCGGCCACATGTTCGGCGGGTATCACCTCGCTCGGATGGGTTACGCAGGTCTGCGCGCGGCGTGCGTCAGCCCGTCCAAGGCAATCATCTGGAGCGCCGCATACGCGGCAGCGTTCCAGCTGCAGATCGAGATCTTCGATGGCCAGTTCAAGAAGTACGGGTTCTCGTACGCGGACATGATCGCAAATACGGCGGGGCAAGCGCTGGCGGTGATGCAGGAGCTGCATCCTGCCCTCAATGCGATCAAGCCGACGGTTTCGTATCATAAGACACTCGCGCTCAGGAACGCCGTGAATGGTGAGCTCCGTCCGTCGCTCGATTACTCGGGACAGACGTACTGGTTTTCGACGGACGTGGATCGTCTCCTCCCCGATGCGGCAAAGCCGTATTGGCCCGGATTCATTCGAGTCTCGGCCGGGCATTCAATTACTGACTGGGTCGATCCGTCAACCGGCTTCGCGCAGAGAGCGAAGCGAAAGATCGTTCTCTCACTCGATTTCGATCCGGAGAAGCTGCCGGGGAACGCGCCGTGGTGGCGATCGATCAAGCACACGCTCAGTTATTACCACTTCCCCGCTCCGGCGCTGGAGCTGACGCCGAAGGTTCACATGTCGCCGTGGTACAGATGAAGCTTCGCCGACTGCTTCTTTTCCTCGCCTTCGGCTGCCCTTTGCCTCTGTCAGGTCAAGCGTCGGCGTACGTCCCGCTCGATGATGTCGCGTATACATATGTGAACGCGTTGATGGCTCGCGGGGCGTTCCGTGAATTGTCCGCGCTCGAGAGACCATTTACGGAGCGAGCACTCCGGATCGCGATCGATTCTGCGCGCGAGAGAGAGCCGGGCCCTGTCGTCGCATCGTATCTCGATGTGCTGTACACGGCGGTCGAGAAATACGCTGTGCGACCAGGCGATTCTGATACTCTGGCAGCGCAGAGTTTTCGTGCGCGCGGCAGCGGAGACGTCTACGTCACTGGACAGACTTCCGCTCGGCGCGAGCTGATGCTATCTGACCGGCAACGCAATTTTCGACCGGGCGGATCGCTGCGCCTCGCAATGGCGGGCGGGCCCGTTGTGGGATTCAGTCGGGTGCTCATCGATTCGCGGCTCAACGTCGATCCCGAGTTCGCGGGGCGGAAAGATCGCAGGCTCGCGGCACGCACCGAAGACGGATACGTCGGCGGACAATGGACCTTCGCCGAACTTACCTTCGGTCGTGCAGGAAGAAATTGGGGACCGCCCACGTTGGACGGATTAATGCTCGGGGATTACGCGTATACCTACGATCACATCTACGGTCGGATCGGGAACGACAAGATTCACTGGTCTACGGTCATCGCCCGACTCGACAATGTCGGCCCCGCGGCTGGCCCCGAGGTGCAGCGGTACTTCTCGATCCATCGTCTCGCCGTGCACCTGGGAAACTGGGACTTGGCCGGAACCGAGAGCTATCTGTACTCCGGCGTATCTCGAGGCTTTGACCCTACACTGGCGAATCCCTTCAACATCTTCGGCCTCACCTGGCGCAACGAAAAGAAGGACGGAAACCTCGGCCTCGGCGGCGAGGCAAGCGTCCGCACGGATCGATTTGGCAGCTTCGGGGGCCAGGTGTTCATCGATGACCTGCAGATCGATCACAACTGTGACCCGGCCTGCAAGCAGCCTTCGTCCTATGC
The DNA here is from genome assembly GCA_030946665.1 of Gemmatimonadota bacterium. The sequence continues at coordinate 4,856 of JALYYH010000194.1, read as the reverse complement.
CCTAACTCTGTCTGCGGAGGGTTTGCCGCTCGTCGGAGACCAGCGCTGGTTCGGATCATACACGAGGGTGTCGAATCTCGCCTATCGCAACAAGAATCCTGACGAGACCTACGACATTTATGGCGTTGGTCTGGCAAGGGGATTCAGCGACTACGATGAGGTGAAGTTCGGACTCGATCTCGCGGTGGTGCCGAGTACGCCGCTGCGGTTTTATGTCGCGCATCGGCGTCAGGGGGAGGGCGACTACAGAATCCCGTTTCCGACGCCAGCGCAGTACGCGACGACGCCCGGAATGTTCAGCGGTGTGGTGATGGGAGTCACGCGGGCAGCGCTGAGCGGCGCGTCACGGTGGCGCGACTTCGAGTTGAGTGGCGACGTGGGCATAAATCACAACACCAATGATCAGCACGTCGTCGGCGCGAGTCGCACCGGGTTCGATGGCCGAGTGAAGGTGGCTATCGAGCCGCGGTGGAGTATGCTGTTCTGAAGCGAACCCGCTAACCTAGTTTCATGACGGCCGCCCCAGTAACTGTGACCATGGACCGGTCGGCGGGCGAGGTAGATCGATCGCTCGAGCGCGGGCACATACTCGCTCTCGACGGATTGCGCGGGATCGCGATCCTGCTGGTCATCTTCTGTCACTTTGTGTCGAATCTCCACATAACCGCCGATGGCTGGGCGTGGCCTTTCGTCGCCATCGCGCACGCGGGCTGGGCGGGCGTGGACCTTTTTTTCGTGCTATCCGGATTCCTGATCACCGGGATCCTTGTCGACGCACGAGGAAGCCCCAGCTACTTCAAGGCATTCTACGCCAGGCGCGCGCTCAGAATCCTTCCGGCTTATTACGGATTCCTGTTTGCAATCTTCGTCGTGCTGCCGCTGCTCCACCTCGGCGCCGGCGACAACTACATGCTCGCGCGCCAGCACCAGGGTTGGTACTGGTTTCATCTCACGAACATCATGATGGCGCTCGGCGAGCTGCCAGGACACGGACCGTACCCGTCTACGCTCTTTTGGTCGCTGGCCGTTGAGGAACAGTTCTACTTCATCTGGCCGGCGATCGTCGCACTGTCCTCCCCAAACAAACTTCGAAAAATTTGTCTTGGGGGCGTATTGCTCTGCGTTGTGCTGCGAATCGTTGGAGGATTGGCTGGAGTATCCGAGCTCACGCTCTCGGTTCTACCGATCACCCGCGGTGACACGTTGTTCGTCGGTGGGCTTCTCGCGATCGAGTACAGGCGGGGAACGCTCGAGCGTTACGTCAGAATGGCGAAGATTACGACGCCACTTGCCCTGTTGGCATTGGTAGCTCTCACTCTCGTGTACGGCCGGCTCGACTATCTCGATCGAGGCACGGCGATGTTTGGAAGCATCGCGATCATGGTGCTCGGCGCATCGGCCGTCGTGATCGGCATCACCGCCCAGGACTCACGCTATTCGGGCGTCCTGCGATCCGGCTTGCTGAGATTTTTCGGCAGGTACAGCTACGCGCTTTACATCGTTCATACCGCTGTTCTCGCCGGCATGAATCGCTACCGGCCCTTCGCGGCACTGCCGTCGATCGGAGGGTTAGCTTTCCCCGCGCAGACGTTGTGGCTCATCGTTTATGTCGCGATGTCCACCGCCGTTGCGATGTTGAGCTGGCACCTGGTGGAAAAACATTTTCTGCGGCTGAAGATATTCTTCCCGTATCGACCGAAGTCAGAGCGCGCCGTGGACTATTTCGATCCGGCGCTTACTCGCTCGAACACGTAGAGGTCCTGGTTGGGGCTACCCTTAGCCCCTGACGGGTAGTGCCGCACCAACGAGAACAGGTCCGACCATTCGCGGCGAACGTACGCGAGCGGATGAAATACCGCGCACATGTTCGTCCCGGCGAGCTCGGCATCAACGACGATCAGCTCGCCCTCTTCAAAACGTGATCGTTCGACCTCGGTCAAGCGACCAAAATCGCCCCGGCCGCTCAAGGTCAGCACCAGCAACCCACCCGGCGCGATCACACGATGGAGCTCCGCGATCCAGGGCCGCTGCAACGACGCTGAGAGATGCGTGAATACGCTCACCGAGTAGCAGAGATCGAAGACGCCGGACTCGTAAGGAAGGGGCGGCTCCAGCGAATTTTGGCCAAACCGCGCGTAGGTGAGATTCTGCTTGTCCCAGGCGACAGACCGCGGGTTGTAGTCGCATCCGAAAAAGGCTGGGCCTTTCACCGCAGCCCACTGTCTCACTACGCGGCCCGAGCCGCAACCAAAGTCGAGGATGCGAGAGAACGACTCGATTGGCCGGCCAGCTTCGACGAGAGCGTTTCGCAGCGCACCGGCGAATTGCTCGCCCGATCTCAGAAACCATTCAACATCGCGAGTGGCAGTCGAGCTGAAGATTAGAGAATCCGGCGGAACCGGCAGCGCACTGTTTCTACGTGCAGCCCGGTTGTTTCTGATCGTCGAGGGTGTCCACGTTCGCAGCGTCCGCCACAGGAAGAACGCAGCGGGAAGGAGTCCGACGCGGGTGATCTGCCGGCGCAGCCTGCTTTGCAACTGAGTCATGTCGTTGTTGGGAGCTGGTGAGCGCGAGCCTCAACTGAATCGATTGCGCTCGTTCTCCGCAAGCCCTCATGGGCGAATGCCACCTGTTGCCCGAGTGTGCGTCTCCACGATAGTTTCGTACACGGGGCCCTTAGCTCAGTCGGTTAGAGCAGCGGACTCATAATCCGACGGTCGCAGGTTCGAGTCCTGCAGGGCCCACTCTATTCCGCAGGACCACATTGAAATGCCGGCATTCGCGAATCGATGAACACGCGCGCTCGTAAGACACTGCTCTCCCGCGGCGCGACCATCGTGGCCATCTGCGCTACGCTCAGCGCCGGCTTCTGCGGGCCCGAGCTCACCACGCCAGGCGATACCGACATCTCCGGCACCTGGTTCGCCGCCGGTCCTGCAGCCGGAATGAGCAACATCTCGATGGTGTTGCGTCAGACGCCGGATGGGCAGGTGTCCGGAACCTACACCGCCCTCGGGACTCAGGGTCAGCAGGTTTGTCCCGCGACCGGGCCCTGTGCCTTGTCCTCGACAATCGGCGGTGTGAACACCGTCCTCCAAGTGAACCTCGTTCTAACGGACGGGGGCACATTCACCGGCCAGGTAATCGCACCCACCATTCTGCGAGGTACCATGACGACGAACGAAAACACGCTTGTGGAGTTCAATCGGAGCGCGGGTCCGTAGCTGCGTCAGCACACGTTCGTATCTACCGCTAAAGCGGTTTGCGGTATAAAGTTATACCCTGGATGGCCGCCGCTTGCCACTTTGGAAGTGTCGACTTTCTGTGGGCTCCCGCACTGCGGCGTGGGAGCTTTTTAGTCGGTCGCGTAGCTCAGCTGGTTAGAGCGCTGCTTTCACACAGCAGAGGCCCGGGGTTCGAGTCCCTGCGCGACCATTCCACCCCGCTTCTTACAATCCGAAAAAATCGCATGACTTACTCGAAGCTCAGCTCGCTTTTCATCGTCGCTGGACTCGTCGCACTGCCCGCTGTTTCCGCCGCGCAACGGCCCTCACCGACGCAGGCGCAGCAGATGCTGCAAAGTAATCCTGCCCTGTTGCAGCAATTGCGTCAGAAGATCATGACCAGCGGACTGACCCCCGACCAGGTAAGGGCGCGCCTTCGAGCAGAGGGCTATCCGGAAAACCTGCTTGACGCTTACCTGCCGGGCGGCACTGGAACGGCCGACAGTACTGCATCCACAGAGGATGTCTTCGCGGCAATTACGCAGCTCGGAATTGCGGACACGACAGAGGTCGACCTGCTTCGGTGTGGCATCAGCACTGATTCTCTCGCTATCCCGGACACACTGGCCTCCGGCATCGTCGATACGACCGCGAACAAGAGACGCCTCGCTCAGCGCCGTCAGGAGCTGAGATCACGCTGCCTCGCGCAGCAGGACTCGCTGGTAAAGGGGCTCACCAAGAAAAAAGCGGATGCCGACAGCGGGTTCACCATCTTTGGGCTCGACTTCTTCCGCAACGCGACGACTCAGTTCGATCCGAACCTCTCGGGACCCGTTGACGCGAATTATCGGATCAATCCGGGCGATCGGCTCGTTCTGGTTCTGACCGGCGATGTCGAGCAGTCATATTCGCTCGACGTGACACGCGAAGGCTTTATTGTCATTCCGCAGGTCGGACAGATCTGGGTGAACAGTCTCACCCTGGCCGAACTCGAGAACCAGCTATACTCGCGGCTTGGACGGGTCTATTCCGGAGTCCGTCGAGGCGCCGGGGCGACTACACATTTCTACATCACGCCAGCGCGACTGAGCAGCAACCAGATTTTCGTGACCGGTGACGTACTCCGTCCCGGCAGCTACAGAATTTCAAGCGCTGGTACCGCCCTCAGCGCCCTCTACGCGGCGCGCGGTCCGTCAGACAATGGCAGTTTGCGAAAGGTGCTGGTGCGAAGAGGTGGCGTTGGAGTCGATACACTCGATGTGTATGACTACCTCCTAAACGGCAACACCGCCCACGACGTCCGCCTCAACAACAGCGATCTCGTTTTCGTTCCGATCCACGGTCCCCGCGTCCGCATAGTCGGCGAGGTGCCGCGGCCCGCGACGTACGAGATCCGGCCGACGGAAACGCTCGCGGACGCCTTGAAATTTGCCGGAGGATTCACAGCCACAGCCGCGCGCCGGCGAGTGCAGATCGAGCGCATCGTGCCACCGGCGCAGAGGGCGGCGGGCGGACGCGATCGCGTAGTCACTGAGATCGTCTCCGACGAGTTCGTCAGCGGTACCGGTCCATCTATTCCGGTTCTCGATGGCGATGTGATTCGTGTCTTCACAGTGGCGAGCAGGGTTCGAA
>JALYYH010000191.1 GCA_030946665.1 Gemmatimonadota bacterium | reverse complement strand
GCGCCAGCGCGTTCTATCATTCGCTGATGCTCTCCGAGCGTGGCGTCGAGAATCTCCGGCGCATCGATCACATGATGATCTACATCCTGATCGCGGGATCGTACACGCCGATCTGTCTCGTGCTATTGCGTGGGAAGCTCGGCGCCAGCCTCCTGATCGCCGTCTGGACTCTCGCCGCGCTGGGAACGTTGCAGTCCATCGTATGGATCCGTGCGCCACAGTGGGTGGCGACCACGTTGTACATCGGGATGGGTTGGATCGCGGTCTTCATCGTCAAGCCGCTGCTCGCAGCCGCTCCCCCCGGATTCTTCTTCTGGCTCCTGGGTGGCGGGGTGATTTACACGCTGGGCGCGGTGGTGCATGCCACGCATTGGCCGCGCGCCCGGGCAGGAATTCCACGTCTATTTGGATCTCACGAGATCTGGCACCTGTGCGTAATGGGCGGGAGTTTCGCCCACTACTGGGCGATGCTGTTCTATGTCTCCCGGGCGGGGTAGGTCCGCTCACGGCGCATCTTCCAGCCAACATTCGTTTTGCCGATCTTGGAGCGACAGCTAGCACAGTGACTCAAGTCATCTTCCTCTTCGGGCGCCCCGGCGTCGGCAAGCTCACGGTTGGTGAGCTCCTCTCCAGCGAGACGGGCTACCGTCTCCTGCACAACCACTCAGTAGTAGACCTGGTGACTTCGCTCTTCCCGTTCGGGTCGCAGCCATTCGTGGCGCTGCGCGAAAGGATCTGGCTTCAGGCGATCGATGCGACGCTCTGGGCGAAATCAGCGGGAGTTATCATGACCTTCGCGCCGGAATCGACGGTGACGGACGAATTCATCCCGACGCTCCAGAAACGCGTCACTGACCGCGGCGGAGTTCTCCGCTTCATCGAGCTGCGCTGCTCCGAGGAGGAGCTGGAGATCCGGATCAAGGCCGACTCGCGCGAGCGATTCGGGAAGCTGCGCGACATCTATCAGTTCCGGAAGCTCGATAAGGCTGGCGCCTTCGAGCGTCCGAAGATGCCGGACGCCGAGCTGGTGGTTGATACGACGCAGACCAAGCCGCTCGAGGCGGCCAGGGTGATCGCGAAGCATTTGCATCAGTCACGCGCGCGGCTTCCGGATAGCGAGACACCGTAAACTTCGCCGCGCATTGAACGGAAGTTCGCGAAGATGGAATTCCGATGTTGCGTTCCGCGATCCGTCTTCGGGTTCGCTGCTCTTCAACTTCGACGGCACCATCCGCAATGGGCTCGGAGATCCGAGACAGATTCAGGTTGGCGCGAGGTACGGCTTCTAGCCTTCTGGGCGTCGAGTCCGTTCGGGCAGATAAGAAAGGGACGAGCTTGGCTCGTCCCTCTCCTTTTTCTACAATACTGAAGCAAGGAGCTCCGGGCCTTGAAGCTAAGGCTCGGAGCTTCTCCGTCGGCGTTAGGTAAGTTTTTTCGCCGCCTCTCTCTTAACCAGCGCAGTATCTGACCCATTGAAGTTCCACCCAGCCACTCGCCTGAATAGCTCCTGAGCCTCGGCTCTACGTCCTGCTCCTTCGAGCGCCAGTCCGCGATGATAGGCAACGTAGATGTCGTCCGGATTCGCTTCGGAGAAGTGACCGGCGGCTGCCTCGTAGTTCCCCTGCAGCAGGTCGGCCATCCCGAGCAGCTCGTGCGCGGCTTCGTTCTTTCTTGGATTCTGATCGGGCGCAACCTGCGCCATCATGTCCTTCGCTTTGGCGCGCGCGGTGGCGAAATCTCCTCGCCGCGCGGCCAGCTGGCCTTCCCAATAATCGATATTCGCCTCGTTAACGCGTCTGAAGGCGTCGGATCGCCCCATGTCGGACTGCTGACGATAGAGAGTCCGCAGCTGATCGACCGCACGCTGTGCCACATCGAGATGGCGATTGTGCAAAGCGATGCGGGCCTCGTCGCTGTACGCATTGATCTTCGATCCAACGGCGTTGGGGATGTTCATTCCGTCGACACTTCCGGCTATTCGCTCCAGCTCGGCCTCAGCCGCGACTGGGTCGTTGGCGTGAGCGTTCACCAGCGCGTGGAACACCGCGAACCCCGGCTTCTGTGTGGGATCGGAGAGCGCAACGGCGCGATCGTAATCCGATCTGGCCTCCGAAAAATTGCCCAGGAACGAGTTCACGTGACCGCGCTGCGAAAAGGCGCCCGCATTGGATGGAGCGAGCTCGATCATGCGCGTGTACTCGGCGCGCGCCTGGGCCAGGTTGTTTTCCGCCCGATACACGTCACCCATGTAGTCGTGTACATACGGCTCGTTGGGCTGGAGCGCGACTGCCCGGCGCACGTAGGCGTCGGCCTTTGGTATGTCACGCGGCTCAGTAAGCAGGTACGAATTGCCGAGCTGTATCCAGGCCGGCGCGAAGCTGGGATCGATCTGCGTGGCGCGCTCGAGGGTGGCACGTGAGTCCGCACGCCGACCAGCGTTCAGTTGAACGCCCGCCAGGTACGCATAGGCGCGCGGATCAGACGGCAACGCTTGCACCAGCTGCTGTGAGAAAGCGAGCTGACCGTTCACATCATTATCCAACCCCGTTCGTTCGGCGCGAATCAACAGCTGCTCCGCCGGCGTTGCGTTGGGCGCGAGGCGAACGGCCTCATCGAGATGACTGCGATAACCCGCGACGGACGGCGCCGCGAAGGCCGCGTAGAGGTGCCCCACCGCGAAGTTGGGATCCGCAGCGATTGCTCGATCGAAATGCTGTCGCGCCACCTCAGGCGGATGCTCGACGTCGAAATCGTGCATGCCTCGCAAAAACTCGGCGCGGGCGGTACCGGATTGCGTGCTGAGCGGCATTACCATTGGTGCCTGGTCACTGGCCGCAGTCGCGGTGCCGACGCCAGTGGTAGCGCATGCTCCCGCCGACATCGCGACGACGAGAGCGGCGAGCATTCTAATGCTTCGCATCGAGCCTCCTTAGGGTGGGGTGGCGTCCCGAATATGAGACATTGGTTTTGCGGAGGCTACTGTTGACTAGACAACCTCGCCGCACGGGCGAAGGGTACAGAAAAAACGGGACGAGCAAAGCTCGTCCCGTTCGTTTTCATGAATTCCGTCCAGCAGGTACGCGCCTCTACTGTTCGGCGCTAGTGCCCTCAACGCCGGAGAAAGCAGAACGGATATTTGCCTCGATCTGCGCACGCTGCGCGGGCACGCCCGGATCGAGAGCAGTCCCGCCGGCCGAGAACCATGACGAGACCGGCAGTGTGATCGTGACGGGAATCGACGACGGCGACGCGGTCGTTACGACCACGGCTGGATTCAGCGTCTCGCGGAAGGATCCGCTTACAGGCACGCCGATCGTGAAAGCTGACCCGTTGTTGGTTCCCTGAATCTCGACAGTCTGTCCCGCCGGCCAGGCGGGCGCGTTGCTTCCACCAAGCTCGACCTCCACCTGCGGATAGCTTCCGGGCTGCACTTGCTCCGTGGCGAGATTGACGGCGCTGCCATCGAGCGGCACCGACACCACTCCACCGACGCTGGCTACTTCATTTGCTCCATCATTTCCCTGGCAATCCTGGCAGCCGAACTGATCGCCACTGCCGAGCGAGGCCTGATTCACCAGCAGCTTGAGCGACGTGATCTGAAGAGCGGCGGCGGCTGCCGGACCCGTGCTCGCGTTCTTGCTCACTGCGAGGCTGAGACTGACAGGGCGGCGCACTCCAGCGTCGGTCGCCGAGCTGCAAGCAACTATGAGAGGAAGCGCTACTGCGGCGCTGATGAGTTTCGCGCGTGATGCGAACTGCATGATTTTCTCCTATGGTGTTGGTTTGGTTGAGCGTGCTCGAGAGAGCGGAATCGTGAAGCTGCCCGTGTCTCCCACGAGCGAGCGGTGCAAGCGATCGAGTGTGAGCTCGCCACCGGCCCAGATGTGAACTACCCGCAACGAGCGCGGCAGCGTCAACTCGAACGTCGACTGTGGCGACTGGTCGATGATGATACGGTCGCTGCTGACCCGGTACTTGGACCCGCCGTCGGTCGACGTGAGCGACGCCTTGGCGCCCTCGACCATGCGGACGTGAACCAGGCCAGAGTTGTACCCGAGGAACACGATGTCGAGACTGGAATCAGGGGTAAGGAAGACGCCCGGTGGAGCTGACTGGCCCGTGACGATATTCGGCCGCGCAGGAACGCTCGCCGCTGTCGACGCAGTGCCGCTCGTCAGGACGCGGACCAGGAATCCGTGGAGCGGTGACGCGGGAAGCGCGGCCGCCGCTGTCGCTGCCGCAAAGATCAATGCGCCCGCTGCCGCAACCCTCCACCCTCGGCCCATCGCCCGGACGGGTTCCCGCGATCCAGTTGCCCGACTTATTACAGCAGCTGAGTTGATCGTGGGAGCGGGGATGTCGAGGGCTCCGAGAAGCTCGGAGAGCTTGCGGTCCCGGCCACGATGAACCCGCAGCAGGGCAGCACAATTCTCGCAGCCGGCGATGTGCGCGTGCACACGCTTTTCGACTCGAGTGTGCAATCCGGGCTCGTGGATCAGGAAGGCGGCATCCAGAGCTCCGATGTGCTGCAATCTACTGAAGTCGTCGCGAATCATAGTCCCGTCCCGGTGATTGCATCCTGAAATGCGCTGGTCGCCCGTAACAGCATCGTCCCAACGCTGGTTTCGGTGATGCCCATCGCTTGCGCGATTTCGCGGTAGCTGTAGCCTTCGTGGCGAAGAAGCAGCATCTGTCTATCGCGCTTCGGGAGCTGATCCAGAGCGGCACGAACGGTGTCGCGTCGCTCGTCGGAAAGAACTCCTTCGTCTGCGGCCCGCGGCGCACTGCCGGTGGTCATCTCTTCCGGCTGAGCGGCAAGCAGCCGCAGTCTCCTCTTGGATGTACGACGGTCGTCGCGCAGCAGATTGTTCGCCACGGCCGCCATCCAGCCGCGCGAATCATCGGGCATGGTACCCCTCTGGTACAATTTCACAAAAACCTCCTGCGCGATGTCTTCCGAGAGATCCGCATCACCGGTGAGGCGATGCAGATATCTGAACAGCGATGGAAACCGCTCGTCGAAAAGGCGTCGAAAGAGAGCATCGAATGACTCCGTGCCGCTCATGCGACTGCCACGTGTCGACGAATCAATCAATTGATGTGACTGGTATTGGCATGTACCGCGTTCGTGACAATGATGGAACGCACGACCCGGGCGTTTGTGACGAACCGCGGAATCCCCCTCGGCTGCGGGTGTTCAACCGCGCGAAGCGGCCGCCGTCAGAAGTGCCAGGTGAGACCGAGCGACAGCGAGCGCGGCATCATCGGCAGAGCGCGACTCGGAGAGCCAGTTGTGTCCTGAGCAACGCCGACGGCGTTTTGTCGACCCAGCAGGTTGTCGACGTTCGCAAACAACGTCACACGGCCCGGAAGGTTCCCGAGGGCGAGATCGTGACGGACGCCCGCGTCGAGCCGCAAATACAATGGAAGGCGACCCGACGCGAAGGTGTCGCTCGTGTACTCGGGGCTTCCGGCGATTTCTGTCTGAGCTCCGAAAGCATTCTGCCACTGCCAGTCGACTGACCCAACGACTGGTGATGTACGCCGACCAGCTGCCATCGAGGCGGACGCACGCAAAAGACTGTGCGCCGCAAACTTGTATGCCGCTCCCAGCAGGAAGTTGTGCCTTGGTGCGAATGCCGGACGGTAGGATTTGGACGCCGTGGCGCGCCACGCTCTGGTGAGCGAATAGACTCCGTCGACACTCAGCTTGCCGAAGTCTTCACGCAGCGTGACCGCTCCACCGTACGCAGTGCCCTCTCCTTTGGAAAACCACTGCGTCGCGAACGGTGCGCTCGTGGAAGGAGCAGTGAGCAGAAGTCCCTGAAAGGTGCGACTGAAGCCCCCGACGGTGATGCGACCGCCGGAACCGAAGGGGACGGCAATCTGTCCGGAGATCGAGTTGGACGACGCGAGCGGCACGCCAGGCGACCCAACGGCCACCGGAATGTCGAGACTCGCCACCGCATCGGACATCGACTCTTCGTTGTACAGCGATTGCACGTACTGATGCGTACGCGCAAACGCCGCAGACACCGTGATGCCCCCTCTTGTCCTGAGCGCGGCGGCAGCCCTCGGCTCCATCATTCCCTGTTGCCCGTTGATCGAGACGACGCGATTGCCAAGCGTGAGATCGAAGTTGTCCGACACCCGGAGCGATTGCTCCAGAAACGCTGACGCAACCCGGGGGGCGGAGCCGAGCGTGAAGGTGGAAATGCGAGCAGGTGCCCCCGCCGCAAAGGTGGACGATGTCGCGTCGTAGTGCGCGCTCGACCGCTCCAGGGATCCGCCGATCGTCGTCTGTCCATGCGAGCGGCGCCATGTGACAGAGGACGCGAGCGCAGTCTGCAGAAATCGGCTCGCGAGGGATAGCGAATGATCGGGATTCGTAAGCCAATCGATGCCGACTGTACTTCCTGACTGCCAGAGACGCATGTCGATGGCGCTACTCCGAGTCTCCCGGTGCCATGAAAGCGCACGAGCGTTGCTGGTCCAGCCGAGCCGATTTCCGTTCGGAAGCGCGGGCGACGAAGCTTCACTTGGCAGAGCATCGAAGGCGATGCCATCGGACGACGAGAACGTCATGGCGGTCAGTGCACCCCGCGCCACGGGCACCGACACGCTGCCGAAGATGTCGCTCCAGCCCAGGGCCAGCCGCTGGTCACCATTTACGCCGCCGACGGACTGAACGTAGTTGCGTCGAGCCGCGAGGGTCGCCGACCCTCCACCGACTGGAAGGATGGTGATCGCCCGAATACCGGCTGGCCATACACTCACCCGAACGTGTTCCGAGTCGGGAAGACTGGTTCTCGTTTTGACATTGACGACGCCCGTGAGCCGTCCCCCTTCGCGCGCGCCGGATTCGCCGGAGACGCTGATATCGGCTACCGCGTCGGGGTTGATGGATCCTGGTTTCGCTCCGACGTGCGTCGCGTTGTAGAGCGGAATTCCGTCGATCATGAAGAGCGTGTGATCGGCCGAACCTCCCTGGAGATGGATCCCACCGGACGATTCCGGCGACATCTGAGCATTCGGAGAGGTAGCGATGGCGCGGATGACGTCAGGGACGTCGAGGCTCGGCATTTTGTCGAGCTGCTGACCCGTGATTCGCCACGGGGCATATGCCGTTGCGTTGTCACTCGAGTTGTCAGTCATGACGTTTGGCCGCGCCAGAATCTTCACCATCGTCAAGCTCGGTGGCACGCGGTCCAACGTGACGTCGACGTGAACCGCGCCCTGATTGGGCACCTGAACCTGTAACGTCAAATCACGGAACCCTTCACGTGCGAAGCGGAGCGTGTAGAAGCCGGCGTCGAGTTTTGGCACCGTGTACGCACCATTGGCGTCGCTTTCAAAGCGTCGGGTTTGCGACCCCGCCGCGAGGAGCTCGATCGTGGCCAAAGGAATTGCGGTCCCGACCGCGCCGGTCGGCTCAACAGCCGTAACCGTTCCATAGATGGATCGATCAGGCTGAAGAACTCCGATCTGCATCTGAACGGATACGCCCAGGATAGCGAGCAGGGTCGCGGGGGATGTCATTTCGTAAGGATGGTAAGGAGTCTATCCTGTCTCGCCCATGACAGAACCGCCAGGGCAGCCCGAGTTAAGCGCCAAATCGCCGCCCCAAACCGGCGGCTTCGGCGCGCGATCGTGGCGCCTGGCATTGTAATCCTGAGGCAAGCTTAACCGGTCACAGACCCGGTTCACCGGCACCGTGATTGCTAAATAAGGCTCCGGACATTCTCCGAGGCAACAATGGGAAGCTTTCAACGGGCATTACGAATTCTCACCGTGAGCGGGGCGCTCCTCACGGTTGGCGCCTGCAACGGCGGGTTGGGCGGCATGCTGGGCAGTGTGCTGGGCGGCGGGGTGACACCCCAGAATCAATCTCAGATCAACGGAACGGTCCGCGGGCTCGATACACGCAGTCAGCAGATCAACATCCAGGACAACTCGAACGGCCAGACTTTTTGGGTGCAGTACGACAACCGTACACAGGTCGTGTACCGCAACCAGGCGTATCCCCCGACTGCCATCCGCCAGGGCGATAACGTCACGGCGCGGATCCAGGCGGTGAACAACAACAATTACTACACGGACTACGTCCAGATCAACTGATCCGCGTCGAGTATGGCGTGGCTGATAAGAACGGGACGACCGGTGCTCGTCCCGTTCTTATCCGCCTCAGCTTTGTGGATCCGTGGATGGCGCCGCGATCCCAGCGCCGGTTCTACGGCGTAGCACGACCTGAAGTCCCGAGATACACACCGACAGCCATAGGATTCCCACCGCGTACCCGGCGACGACATCGCTGAAATAGTGCACGCCGAGGTACAACCGGCTGACGCCGATCGCGACAACGAGCACCGCCGTAGCAATCGCGAGACGCACCCGGCCGGCCGCGCTGTCGACCCACCTTGACCCGATCAGGTACGCCACCATCCCGTATCCCACGAGCGATCCCAGGGTGTGGCCGCTCGGGAAGCTGTAAGACTCGCTGTAGAGAAATTCGCTCCCGCCGACTGGCCTGGGCCGTCGAATGAGATTCTTGAGAACGAGGGTGAGGAGCCCGGCGCCGCCGAACGCCGCTAGCCACGCTGTGAGCACGAGCCAGTTGCGACGCACTAAAAGCAGTAACACTCCGCCAGCTCCAACGATTGCCATCGCCGCAGGAGAGCCGAGCGCGCTGACGACGGTGAAGATCCTGTCTCCCAACGGAGTGGTATGAGCTCGAATCCACGTCTCGAGCGCGATATCGAACTTGGTCAGTGGATCGTTGTGCACCACATCCTCAGTGACGCTGGCGAACAACCAGAGACCCGCCAGACTGATGAGGAATCCGATGGTCAGGTGGAGTCCCAGATACTCCTCGCGCACGAAGCGCGCGGCGAGGAATTTTGCCAGGCCGGGATGTCGCTCACGAAACAGGATCCAGTGGCGAGTGACGCGCTCGGTGAGAGCTTCGCGATTTGCATTGAACCAGCGCCAGGCGAGCGTGAGCGCAGCGACGAGCGCGACCAGCAACACCGCGGCGAGACTGGCTTGTCCGATGTAGCGCTCCAGAAGCGGCAGGCTTCGTCCGAAGACATAGCCAAGGGTGCCGAAGAGCGCAGCCCACGTGATGCCACCCATCACGTTGTAGAGAGTGAAAACTCCGTACGGCATCTCGGCAGTGCCGGCAAGCAGTGCAGCCCACGTCCGAAGAAGAGCGATGAAGCGGCCGAAAAACACGGTCTTCGCTCCGTGTCGGCTGAAGAACCCTCGAACGCGTTCCAGTTTGGCGTCGTCGAAATGCACCAGCCGCCCGTAGCGCTTGAGGAGTGCGACACCGCCCAGCCTTCCGATCCAGTAACCCGCGGCATCGCCGACAATTCCACCGGTCGCCGCAGTGGCAATTACGCCCCAGATAGAGAGGTGCCCCAACGCCGCGAGCGCGCCCGCCGTCACCAGTACCGTCTCGCCAGGAAGCGGAATTCCCAGGCTCTCTATCGCTACGAATAGAAAAACAACCGCGTACCCGTACGATTCGACCAGCTGAATTATGGATTCGTGCAAGATTTGTCTCGGAAACTCGATCCGGACGCCGCGAAGTCAGATAGTACGCAACGCCTCGATTGCCCGACGCTGTGTCACCCTCTGCGCAATCATAACCGCGAGAATCGTTGACAGCACTCCGGCTGCGATCAAAACGACGAGGTACGTCCACGGAATCGCCAGTGCTTCCGGCGCCGGATCAAATACTCCCGTCAGCACCTTCACCAGCATCTTCGCGATGCCGAATCCGGTCGCAAGGCCGAGCACCATCCCCGCGACGAGAATGATCACACCCTCAGTCCAGAGGAACGATCCCAGCTGACGGCTCTTCGCGCCCATCGCTGCGAGCAGCGCGAAATCCCGACGACGCTCGATCAGGCCCAGTCCCAGCACCAGACCACTCGCTCCCGCGATCAACAGAATCGCGAACGTCAGCTCGATCAGCGTGAGTCCTCGCAGATCGACCGCGGTGAGACTCGAGCTGATCGTCTTGAGAACAGAGCCGAGGTCGGTGACGCGAGTCCCCGGCAGCGTGGCCGCGATCGGCTTGATCCGCTCGGCCAGTTGCGCCGGCGGAATGCTTCCTCGGGTCAGTACCACCTCGTGCGAGGAATCTCCCGTCTGAGACGCTAGGTAACCCTCGTTCGCCAGAATGAAGGAGTCCTTGGGAGCAGTCGAGAATTCCCGCACGACGCCGACGAAGTGGAACGGAATCGGCTCGTACTGGTGATTCTTCGCGTTCTGCAGGCGGAGGTAGACGAGGTCTCCCATCTTGAGCTGAAAGTCGTTCACCGTTTCCTGCGATAGCAGCACGCCGTCGGGCTTCGACGCCAGCTTCGCCATCGTTCCCTTCGCGTCATTGCTGGCGAAGAACGCATTCGACAGGTCGGCAGCATCGCCGATGTTCAGCGCATTGATGCCGTAGATGTCCTGAAGATCGTTGCCGACGTACGCGTAGCGGTGAATCATCGACCGCGCCGCGACCACTCCCGGCACCCTGGCGATTTGATCGAGCAGCTTGCCCGCGGGGAATGCAGTCGTGCCCGTGACAGTTACGTCAGAGCCGTTTGTCAGAGCCGCATCGACGCGCGACTGCACGTTGTACGTCGTGTTGAACACCGCCGTCGACACCGCGAACGAGAACGCCAGTGTCACCAGCACGACACCGCGCGTGATGAGTCGCGCCTGACGCGACACCGACGCCGCCACGATCGGCGACAACGCGCCGGCCAGCGGCCTGAACAGCGTCGCCACGAACGCGCGTCCCGCGCCCAATCCGTGCCGGAATATTCTTGTCACCAACAGTCCCACACCGATCCAGAGCGCGAGCGGTGCAATGAACGACTCGTATGAGACCGAGGTCGCCGCCACGCCTTCCGGCGCTAGCACGATCTGATACCCGGCAGCTGCCGTGCGCCAGTACACGAGGGCAGCGATTGCCAGCATGATGAGATCGATCCAGGTCCTCTCCCAGAATGGAGCTACGCCGCGGCCTACCCTTGCTCGCCCTGCACGAACTGACGACTCGCGTGCCTCGCGCCAGGCGGGAATGATCACCGCGCCCAACGCGGTGCCGATCCCGATCAGGAGCGCGACCACCAGCACCCACACCGTCTGCCGGCGGGCGAGCGGAATCGTCACCATCCGGTGGATCACGAGCCAGGTGATGAACAGTGCGACGATCACGGCAAAAATGGAGACGACGAGCGCCTCGAGTGACTCCAGCCGCAAGATCGTCGACGTCGTCGCGCCACGCACGCGCAACAATGCCTGCTCGCGCCGGCGACGATCGCCACCGGTCGCGCTCACGGCAAAGGTTAGGATGATCGCGAGGATTGCTCCCGGCAGCCCCAGGAATAGAAACAGGACGCGCGCGTACAGCGCGTCCTCTCTCACCGCCCCGAGCCGCGCCGCGAGATTGTCGCCGACGATCGCGCTTCCCGCCACGCGCGCCTCGAAGT
>JALYYH010000177.1 GCA_030946665.1 Gemmatimonadota bacterium | reverse complement strand
ATCAGCGCCAATCTCGCCGAGGGATTGAGGCGGGGCGTCGGCTCCACACCGAGCTTCATCATCGGCAACAAGCTCTACGCCGGAATGCGCTCCTACGATGACATGAAGAAGATCGTCGACTCAGTCGGCAAGGCGACCAGCTCGCCGCTCGTGACCGGAACCCCACCAGCACCGCCAAAGAAAATCCGGTGACGAAGCGGATGATCGTGGCCGCGCTCTCGCTGGCCGGGATCTTCATCAGCCTCTACCTGACTCTCTACAAGCTGGGAGTGATCGGCGAGCTGACCTGCAGCATCGGGTCGTGCGAAACAGTCAACACGAGCAAATGGTCTACCTTCCTCCACCTGCCGGTCGCGATGTGGGGTCTGTTCTTCTACATCGAGGTGTTCGCGATCGCGGTGGTGGGAACGCTCCCGCGCTTCGAGAACGAGTTGTTGGTCTCCATCCTGCTGGTCGCCGATGCGGCGTTCGGCGTTTTATTCTCGGCCTGGCTCACCTACCTGGAGCTGGCCGTCATCCACGCGATCTGCATCTGGTGCCTCACCTCGGCTGGCATTGTCGTAGCGATACTGCTGTTCGCTCTTGCGGATTTGAGGGGAATACGCGCTTCGCTTAACATCCACAGAACGGCAGGGAGCTCTGACCCTTACAGCGAAAATCTCTAGGAGCTCTTCGGGCGGCGTATGGGCTCGGCAGTCAGGGTTTACGGAACGTCTCGAGAACCTCGACGACGGCGCCGGTTGCCCGGAAATCCGGAATGCGTGAAACCGTGAAACCGTAACCACAGTATGAGAACCCCCAGCGTTGTTGGCTGCAAAGCTTGGAGGTCCTGCTTCGGTTCTGTGGATGCTCGGATCGATTCGCGATCCGGACGCCGAGCCTACGCCCTCTTGATGTCCTGCGCCCGCGACGCCTCATCCAGCCGAAGCCGCGGCTTCTCGGCGGCCACATCCTCACCCTCGCGCTGCATGCGGCGTCGGAACGGCACCAGATCGCGGCCCAGGTGCACCAGCGCGCGCGTCGCCACAGTGCTCGCCAGCGGCTCAGGAATCCCCATCACTCGAATGTAGGTATCGATTGCGCGGTCGAAGGACAGGTCCTCGGCGAGGGTGTCAACGAACATCAGCGCATTGTCGACGTGGCCGCGAATGATCGTCTCTTCGGCCCGGGCCTGGGAGAGGCGAAGGCGCCGCTCGGCGTTGGGATTCAGCTTGCGGCCGAAGATCGATTCAGGAAACAGATTTCGAAGTGACATTGGCCTTCATCCATGGTGAATCAGTATTTGGATGTTAGGCACGGAGCGTACCAGCCGATAGCCCCGGTCGCCCATTGACATCTACGGGGACGTCAGCGTCAGTACCACCGTAAGGCTGTAGTTACCAGGCGTGTCGAGGGTCCAGTTGTAGAGGGTCTGGAAAAAGAGGGAAGTAACGTTGCTCGCCGTCGCTGTTCCGCTGGCCAGAGTGACATCGCTGGTCGTCAGCGCGTTGAAAGTTCCGTTCGACGTCTTGCTCCACTTGAGATCACCCGCGGGCTTGGTGGTGCGCGCCGGCGCGCCGGGAGATGTGTTGACCGCTGCCCAATACACGGTCTGAGCGCGCATGTACAACGTCCACGCAGCATTTGCGCTGACTGTGAACGTCGGACCCGTAGTGGCGTTAAAACCGTTATCGAAGTCGGTGGGCGTCGGCGGTGTGAGCGTGGTTGCGGCGGTACTGACCTGCAGCCGAACCACGCGGCCAGCCGTCATCGAGACGCTTCGTGTTCTGTTGCAGCTCGCCGGGGAGCCGTTCGCCGTGCACGCCTGGCCCGCGAGCGGACCGGCGGCGAATAGACCGAGCGCAGCCGATAGGACGGCAAGGATAGGCATGGGTCTCATCTCGTCACCCTTTCGATTCTGAATGTTCCTGAAGACATGATGCCTCCCGGCGCGGACCCAACCCAGGTTCCGGAGATCGTGTCTGCTACGATCTGACCAACGTGACGGCGTGGAATCGTCTCCACCCTTGCATCGAAATCGACGACGTCCGCACCCGGTACGGACCCGCTGACGAGCCCGCCAAGGAGTCTGTTCTGGCCGGCCTGATTCTGCCCCACGAGGTCGATTCTGCCCTGGAAGCTCGTACCGGACTCGCTCGAAACTGTGAGCGTGCCGGTGAGGACTTCACGCACAGGAAGCGTCTGGACGCCGGTATAGTTCCAGGACCCGCTCATCTGGATGAGCGACGGCTGCGGCCCGGTTGATCGCAGACAGGCGGAAACGAGGAGAAGCGCGACCAACGCGAATCCGCTAGGAATTAACCGTGCCCGCGATGAGGGTGAGCGGC
Source organism: Gemmatimonadota bacterium (assembly GCA_030946665.1). The sequence goes on along the minus strand of JALYYH010000177.1, from coordinate 11,040 downwards.
TCACGAGCGAGTCTCGTCAGCAGGCGACTTCGACCCTTTGTCGGCGGGCGGAATATCGTGGCTGGGCTGAGCGCCGTTACCACGCTGCCCCGACCCGTTCCACATGCGAATCGGTCGCGGATCGAGCGTGACGGTCACCGACCTCGATTCCTTTCCGCTCACAACAAGAAGCGGAGTCGGAGCGCGCGCAACGAGCGGCTCGCTCAGCTCCGAAAGATCGAAGTCGAGAGCGTAGGTGCCGACTGGGAGCGACTCGAAAGTCGCGGTCGTTGGCCCGGTCATTCTTGCCACCCACTCACGACCCGAGCTGTCGCACGCGAGGATGTGGGCCTTGCTGAGATCGACCCGTACACCTGATATCCCCGACCGCGGTACCACGACGAGCTCGACGATGGCCGATGTCGAAAGCGTAACGCTCAAGTCACCCCCAGCGCTTCCGCTTGCCGTCCAGCCATCGGGCAGAGACGCCTCGTCGACTGCGATAGCCTGCCGACTGTCACCGCCGATCCGATATTTTCCATTCGCGTCCGTCACCGCGACCTCTCCGCTGCGACGCACGAGCGCTCCAGCGACGCCCCGCTCGCCGGCGTCGCGCCGCTGATTGCCGTTCACGTCCTCGAACACATATCCCGACGTGCCAGGGACGCGGAGCATCGGTACTGTGAGCGAATGCTCGAAGCGGATTCCAACAATCCACGGGACTCGTCCGGTCACCGAGCGGAAGATCGAGTTGCGCTCGGCGTCGAGCCTGAAGGCGGCCCCATTTATCAGAGGGACCGCGATACCGGCGCGAACAGTTCCTGATCTCTCATTGCCGAATCCGTACACGCGCTGCAGATCGCCCTCTGCGCGAATCCCGCCGAACCAGGGAATCACCACTTGACTGCCGTGGATTCCGACCATGCTCTGCTGATTCACGAACCCGCCCGCGTCCCGTGTCTGCTCGACCCGGGTTTGAACCTCGACTATCCCTCCCGCTCCCGACCATCCCGCATTCGTAGTCCAGTAGTTCCTCGGAGTCCGGTCCTTTATCACGAACTGGCCCACGGGGGAAACAGTTCGGGTGACGCTGCCGAGAAACGCCGAGCTGTTGAGATAGTAAGGTCCATGATTGGTGTTGACGCTGATGCCCAGCTGGCTCTCCTTGCTTCCAAACCCGCCCCCGGGAGTTGTCGAGCTCTGACGCGAAGTCGCGTCGAACAGGTAGGAGCGCGCCTCGAGCGCGATCGTGGTACCGGCATGAAGCTCGTACTGTGGCCTCAGCGAGAATCCGTTGGATGTGAGGCCGCTGAACACCGACGTCGCGTCAGTTGTGCGCCAGGCGCTGGCGCTCACGCTCGAGCGGCTGCTCAGCCGCTCGGACACATTTGCCACGATCTCGTTCGTGGCGCGCGCGAAAGCGTCGCTGCCCCCGGGGGCGTGGGTCACGCGAAGCTGTTCGTCGTGATCGTACGACGTCCGCACCATCTCACTCGACCAGCCAAAGCCTCGTCCACCCTGGAATTGGCGCTCCGCGATCTCCGCCTTGAACGTGCTGCCAAAAACGGACGGAGCCGTCGCGGCGATGCCAATCGCATCCAAACGGCGCGGAGAGGTCCCCGCGTCCGCGAGATGCGTGACCGATGAGCTCAGTTGCATCTGACCGACGCTGTGCGCTACCCTGATGCCGATCATCGGCTCGCGCTTGTTCGATTCCTGTGTAGTCATCGAGACGGCACCGAGCGCCTGCAACGACCACACCGGGTTCAGAAGATTCAGCAGGGCGCCCTCCCCGTAGGGATAGAGTCCTGTGAGCTCGGAGAACGACGTTCCGGTGTTGCCGAGGCTGAGCTGTCCGGAGGGGGCAGTTAGCACGACGGACGCGGACGACTGGAATGACCCGAGATGCGCGAATGCATTGCTCGCGGCGGCGTCGCGTGCCGAGCCCTGAGAGAGCCTTGCATCCACGTGCACGGAGTCGAAGAGCGCGCCGGTTGCGCTCAACGTGAGGAGACGGCTTGCATGCCCATTCTCGTCGCTCGCCTGGGAGATCGCAGACACGATGAGCGGACCCGCATACCGTCCTATCGAGCCGGAGTTGAAGACCTCTATCGTGATCGTCTCGGAGGCCAGCTTCTCACCGGATGACCTGAGGTCGACCTGGACGAAGGAGGATCCGGTGCTCGCAAGCGCCGGGATCGCCAGGCGGACACGTCGTTTCACGCTCTGGCCCGGGTCGACAACGATCGCGGTTTGCCGCAGACCCCTGATGGACCAGCCGCTCGGCAGGCCCAGATCGGCCGCTACGATTTCCTGCGAGTTTCCAGAGTTCACGATCTCGAATGGAACCATGACGTCGCTCCCGGCCTGTGCATTGATTGGCGCGGTACCGAACCGGAGCTTGATCGCGCGAACCAGGCTGACATCGATGTCGATCGGCACTACCAGTGTGGTCGACCCCGGCGAAGAGAACCGCGCCTCGGCGGCGGTGAGACGTCCAGCGAGAGCGCCGGCGGGAATGCCGATCGTGATGCCGACCTTCACCTTGCGGGTGCCGCTCGCGTCAACGACACGCCGGCGCGGGCCGAGTATCGCGAACTCGCCGAGCGGGACAAGCTCGATCTCGACGTTAGATGCTCCTGCCAGCTGCTCCGGAACAGATATGGACACCACCTGGTACGAGCGTGGGGCTCCAGTTGCCAGTATTGCCCGCAACCGGACTTCGGAGTCGCCGGCCGAATCGACTACGGCCGGACGGTGGCCGGAGACCGCTGCTGGAATGACGATGGTCGAGCGCGTAACCGACGCTCGCTGCTGGGCGGCCGCGGATTGTACCGCCACTGAAACCGGCAACAGGGCAACGGCTACCCGCAGATGCAATGACATCACTGCACGCTCAGCGTGATTGTGTAGTTGGCGCTGTGCGCGGCAGGTGGGTCCGCCGTCCAGGAGAGCTTCATTCGGAAAAAGATCGTGTTGCTCCAGGGGTCGTTTGCCCCCCCGAAGGTCTGGCTCCGAGATTCGACGTTCACGTTGGCAAGCGTGATCGAGTTCCAGGTTGCCAGGTCCGAGCGCTTCCACTGGAGGTCAGCGAGCACCTTTCCGTTGAGGAGGTTGGCGGAAGTGGATTTGATCGCGACCGTCGTCGTCATAGCCTGACCGGCATCCTGGGTCGCGGCCACAGTGAACGTGACCCCGCTCGAGTAGACAAAGCCGTTGACGTAGTCCGTCGCCGTGGGTGCCGGAAACGTGATGGTGTTTCCGCTGAGAGTGAGTGTGGTGGCCTGAGCAGCCGCGGGCGAAGCAAAGAAGGCCATCCCCAAAAGAAGAGACACCGATCCCCCCGCAATCGAGCGTAGACGTACGCGCGAACGCCCGGACTCGAACATTTCCTATTTCGCCTGGTAGTCGATCTGGCCGGCAACCAGCTCGGCGCCGCCGAAATCGATCAGTGCCAGCACAACATAATCGCCGGCCGCCAGCCCGCTCGGCACATCGACCGTGACTTTGCGGGTCGCTCCTGGCAGGGTAGGGAATTCAGAAATCGGCACCTGCATTGCCAGTGAGTTATCGAGGCGCCGGAACTCGAGACGCCCTTTGGCGAGCAGATTCATTCCCCCGGTATTGTGGAAGCGGATCGAGATCTGACGCTTCGTCGCCGAGTCCTGGACGGCCATGTCTTCAACGGCGCCGTCGCGCGCGAGACCGGGCGGCGCGACGTACGCCTTCACGCCAGTGCGGAAAATGTACTGGAGCGAATTACCCTTCATCGATGCGCGCTGCGGGACCTCCTCGACGAAGAAGATATCCCAACACTCCTTGCTGAGCGCCTGCGCGTTCTCGACGCCGAGGCGGATGATGCGCGAGGTGTGTGGATCGATGCGGATCGAGAGAGGCGAGACGCTCAGCATCGCGCCGCACGACTTGCCGGTGCTGCCGGCGGGAAGAAAACGGTTGTCCCCATTCTCCACGCGATCCCAATCCTGGCGGGTAATCGTCGCCTGCACCGGCGCGTCCGTCGCGTTCGAGAGCGAGAAGCTGCCGGTCACGCGGCTCGCGCCAGCGGTGATGATCGTGACTTCGAGCGGATCTACGAGCAGCTGTGCGCCAGCGCGCTGCGAGACCACCACTCCGATAGCGCAAAGGGCGAGCACGGTTCCCCGCACTCGCCCCCTACGCTCTTCGCCCGCCCTTGCGGGCGGGCGAGAGCGAGAATTCTGCATCAGTTACGGGGCCGACAGGGTGAACATGATCGGCAAGCTGTACGTACCTTCAACGTTTGCCTGGCTCGCGAAATCCGCGATCCATGTCGTCTTGAAGAACGCTGCCGCTGCACCGCTGTTGGTTGCACTGGCGCCGGACGCGAAGGTCACGTCACTGTTGGTGATCGCGGCGTAGGTTCCACCGGCCGAGGTCGACCACGCAAGGTCGCTGATCGGCTTCACACCGGCGTTGCTGCCGACGTAGGTCCAGTCTACCGCGTTTACGCTCTTGATCTTCAGCGTCCAACTGCGGTTCGCCTTGATCGTGAATGTCGGGCCGACGTTGGCGATTACGGCGCCGGCGTCGATATCGTTGGCGGACGGCGAAGTCAGCGAGGTCGTCAAAGAGCTCATGGTCATCTTCACGAGCGCCGGGACCGCGACTGACGCGGTGTTAGTCTGGTTGCAGGTGCCGATACCACCGCAGCTGGTCTGGGCATTCGCCTGGCTCGCGCCGATGGCGGTTCCGAGCACCATCGCGGCCAGAAGGGAACGGGTCGCTTTCATTTTTGTTTCTCTCCAGGAAGTCTTGATGGTGCCGGCGACATTGGGGAAGCCGGTCCTTCAAAGCGGTTGAGTACTGCTCCTTATAAGACGAAAACGGACCTCAGCTGCAACCGGTTTTTGCCCCGGATTTCAGCGAATATCCGTTTTTCTTTTGGAGCCGAAATTGATTGTTCTGAAGGCGTGTTAAGGCCGCCTGCGGGGCACCAATGCAGACCAATACTTAACTGGTCAACGAAATGATTTTGACATTCGGGCCATCGCCGGAATGCGTCGGCGTTTGTTCGGGCGCTGGGGCTAAGACGTTATGCCGAAAAGGGATAAAGCCGTTGAGCCCCGCTGGTTAAGGCTGATACGAAATCACCCCTCCTTGTCTTCGTACTGATCCCTGAGGCTGGCGACGACATTCGGATCTGCGAGTGTCGTTGTGTCACCCAGCGCGCGTCCTTCGGCGATGTCGCGGAGCAATCGCCGCATGATTTTTCCCGACCGGGTTTTTGGTAAATCGACGGAGAAAAAAATCTCGTCCGGACGCGCCAGTGCGCCGATTTTTTTCGCGACAAATTCGCGCAGCTCATCGCGCAGCGCCGAAGTCTGTTTGCTCTTGTCACGAAGCGTGACGAACGCGGCGATTGCCTGGCCCTTGAGCTCGTGCGACTTGCCGACAACCGCTGCTTCCGCGACGGCCGGATGCTCCACGAGGGCCGACTCGACTTCCATAGTGCCGATGCGATGGCCCGCCACGTTCAACACGTCGTCGACGCGGCCGAGGATCCAGAAGTAGCCATCGCTGTCGCGCTTCGCTCCGTCGCCCGGGAAATACAGATCGGGACGACCCGGCCACTTCGAGAAATAGGTTTGTACGTAACGCTCGTCGTCTCCCCAGATCGTGCGCAGCATCGCCGGCCATGGCTTGGTGAGAGCGAGCAGTCCGCCACCGACCTCGATGCGTTTGCCCAACGAGTCCAGCAGATCGGCACTGTATCCGGGCAGCGCTTTAGTCGCGCTTCCAGGTTTGGTGGGAGTGATGCCCGGCAGTGGAGAGATCACGATCGCACCCGTCTCAGTCTGCCACCACGTGTCGACGATGGGACAGCGATTGCCGCCGATGTGCTCGCGATACCACATCCATGCTTCCGGATTGATGGGCTCACCCACCGAGCCCAGCAGACGAAGGCGCGAGAGATCGCGCTTGGCCGGCCATTCGTCGCCCCACTTCATGAACGCGCGAATCGCTGTCGGCGCGGTGTAGAGGACGGTGACGCCGTGCCGCTCGCAGATGTCCCAGAAGCGATCTCGCTCGGGCCAGTCGGGCGCACCCTCGTACATCACGCACGTGGCACCATTGGCGAGCGGGCCATAGACGAGGTAGGAGTGCCCGGTCACCCAGCCGATGTCGGCGGTACACCAGAATACGTCATCGTCTTTCAGGTCGAATACCATCTTGGTCGTCGCTGCCACTCCAGTGAGATAGCCTCCACTCGTGTGCACGATGCCTTTCGGCTTGCCCGTGGTTCCCGATGTGTAGAGGATGTACAACACGTCCTCCGCATCCATCGTTTCCGGGTCGCAATGGAGCGGTGCGTCCTGCATCAGGCGGTGCCACCAGTGATCTCTGCCTTCCCGCATTTCCGCGTGCGCCTCGTCTCCCGTCCCACCCGTCCGCCGCTGTACCACCACCACATTCTCTATCGACGGAGTCGTCTCCAACGCCTTGTCAGCATTGCGCTTGAGGGGAATCACCTGGCCGCGCCGATAGCCGCCGTCGGCGGTAATGAGCACCTTCACGTTGGAATCGTTGATCCTGTCGCTCAGCGACTCTGGAGAGAACCCGCCGAATACGACCGAATGGATCGCGCCGATGCGCGCGCAGGCGAGCATCGAGATTGCCGCCTCTGGAATGAGTGGCAGGTAGATCGCTACTCGATCCCCTTTGCGCACTCCCAGTTTCTTGAGGACGTTGGCGAACTTCGAGACCTCGCGGTAAAGATCCCAGTACGTAAGCGTGCGCCTGTCCCCTGGCTCTCCTTCCCAGATGAGCGCCGCCTTGTTTCTGCGGGGACCGCGGATGTGACGGTCAACGCAGTTTGCGGCTACGTTGAGCTTTCCACCCGTGAACCATTTCGCGTGTGGGGGATTCCACTCGAGAACCTTGCTCCACGGCTTTATCCACTCCAGCTCTCGCGCCTGCTCGGCCCAGAACCATTCAGGGTCGCGCGCGGCTTTGTCGGAAATGTCAGGCGACCGGAGGTTGGCATTGCGAGCGAAATCGGGCGGCGGATCAAACTTCCGGTTTTCAAAAAGAAGAACGTCGATGTCAGTCATTGTAGCGGAGTGGGTGGGCGCGCTGGGATTGAGTGAATCGCAAGGATACTGCGTTTTGCGCCGCTGTCGCCAGAGTGGCAAGTTCTAGGCGAATGTCGCTCTATTCTCCCACAACTTCTTCTGGTCCCGCGCCTGTCGTCGAGGTCGCCGGTCTCACACGCTCTTTCGGGCCGAGGAAGGCCGTTGCCGGCGTGACGTTTTCGCTGGTAGCGGGAGAATGTCTCGCCCTGTTCGGTCCGAATGGCGCGGGTAAGACGACGCTTCTTCGCGTTCTCGCCGGGGTGCTCAAGCCCTCGTCGGGGATGGCGAAGGTATCCGGAATCACACTTCCAGCCGGTGGGGAAGCAAGGTCGTGCGTGGGACTCATTTCGCATCACACGATGCTGTACGATGCTCTCTCCCCGCGTGAAAACGTGTCCTTTGCCGCGCGACTCTACTCGGTGCGCGACGTTTCCTCTCGGGTCGAGGATTCGCTCGGACGAATGTCCATGCTGGACCGCGCCGATGCGCCTGTGCGCTCATTGAGTCGAGGGATGCAGCAGCGCGTGTCGATCGCACGCGCGATGGTTCACTCGCCCCAGCTCGTTCTCGCCGACGAGCCCTACAGCGGCCTCGACGAAAGCGGCGCCCGGGCTCTCACTGCCCTCCTTCAGGAGCTGCGCTCATCGGGCGCGGCAATAATCATCGTCACGCACAATCTCGCTGAGGGGCTTTCTCTCGCCACTCACGCAGCGGTAATGAAGGCGGGCCGGTTCGCGCGGTATGATCGTCGGTCGGAAGTCGACGTCGCGTCGTACTCCAGCACCTACCGCGAGGCATTGGGTTCAAATGAGTGACGCGATGGCCGCGGCCTGGCTCATCGCGCGCAAGGATCTCGCCATAGAGTTTCGAACGCGAAGCGCATTCTTGTCCGCGGTCGTGTTCGCGCTGCTCGGACTGGTGATCTTTTATTACGCGTGGGATCCGACGGCCGTCTCAGTGACCGATCTGGCACCTGGGGTTCTCTGGATCATTTTTACCTTCTCCGGATTGCTCGGCCTCCACCGCTCCTTCGGTGTAGAGACCGCCGATCACGCCATCGACGGCCTGCTCGCGTCGCCCGTCTCCAGGCATGCAATCTTCCTCGGCAAGGCGATCGCGAACCTTGTTTTTGTGTTGGCAGTGCAGACGATCGCGATCCCCGCGCTGGTGCTTTTTTACAACCTTCCGCTCGGCGATGTCGCCGGACCACTGATCGCGATCGCGCTTCTGGCTGCCATCGGTCTCGTTGCAGTCGGCACGTTGTTCAGCGCAATGGCGGTCAATACACGACTGGCCGAGCTGCTGCTGCCGATGCTCGCACTTCCATTCTTCGTTCCTGTTGTGATCGGCGCGACGCAAGCCACCGCCAAGTTGTTGAGCGGCCGGCCCGTGACTGAGGCCGGCGCGTGGATCAAGCTGTTGCTCGCCTTTGACATTGTATTCGTGGTCGCGTGCGCGCTCGCCTATCCATTCACAGTGGAAGACTAAACAAGCGGTTGCCGTCGATAAGACTGTGGCGTGAACGAAAAGCGAGTGCTATCGTGTTTCGCCCCTAAAAATTCGGAGAGGTCCATGAGAGGTAAGTACGTGCTTTATGGCACCCTTGCGACCGCGATTACGCTTTTCGTGTGGCAGACTATCTCCAACGTCGCCATCCCCTGGCATTCCGCGACCATAAAGGCATTCGCGAACAACTCCGCCGTCGTTGACGCCGTTCGCGCCAACACTTCAGGGAACGGTGTGTATACCTCGCCACAGGGAATCGTCGCGGCCGTGTCGCTCACTCCGGACCTCGCCGACAAATCCAAGTCGATGGGGCCGAACATGACGAAGCAGTTCGTGATTGATCTGATCGCGGCGTTTCTGCTTTGCTTCGTCGTTGCGCGGATCGGTGTCGGAAGGAAGCGCGACGCCGCTCTCACGCTGGGCGTCGCCGGACTGGCGGCGGGAATCATCAAGGAAATGTCCGACTGGAACTGGTACGGCTTCTCGGCTGGCTATGCCATCGTCAACGAGATCGATCTCGCTATCCAGTTTGCGCTGGCCGGCATCGTGCTCGCGTGGCTCTACAAGCGCGAGACGAGGGGTGAGACGGTAGCAGGCGTCCGGTAGGGGCCTGACGCGGTTAAATTTGAATGGGTCGATGACGCACGGCCATCGACCCATTCGCACGTTACCGTACCGACATCTTCATGAAGATCTCCTGGCTTCCCACCGTCGCCGCTCTGGCGGTGGTAGGGACCGTCATTCGCGCCGCGTTCTACACGCCTCTGGAAGCGAAGCAGGGAGCCGCGCAAAAGATCTTTTACATCCATGTTCCCGCTGCCTGGGTGGCGTTTCTGGCTTTTGGTCTCGTGGCGGTTGCGAGCGCGTTGTTTCTCTGGATTCGCGACCACCGCCTCGACCGCTTTGCGGAAAGCTCGGCTGAGGTGGGCGTTGTCTTCACGACGGTGGTACTCATTACAGGTCCACTGTGGGCCAAGCCAATCTGGGGAACGTACTGGGCGTGGTGGGACATACGCCTGGTCTCCACGCTCTTTCTGTGGTTCATCTACGTTTCGTACATTGTGCTGCGAGGAGCGATCGACTCGCCAGAAATGCGCGCGCGCTATTCCGCAGTGCTTGGGGTCCTCGGCGCGCTTTTGATCCCCTTCATCCATCTTAGCGTCTATCTCTTCGCCACCATGCATCCGAAACCGATAATCGGAAAACCCGACGCGCCTTCATTGCCAAATGAGATGCTGATGACGTTCCTGATTTCCTTTGTGTCGTTCACACTGCTTTATCTCGCGTTCGTCCGATCCCGTTATCGCTACGCGGTCGAGCGTGACGCGAGGGCGGAGGTTGCTGGCCAATATGCCTGAAACTTCGGCGTTCTATCACATCGCCTATACCGTCGCGCTCGGCATCTACGCGGCCTACGGGCTGAGTCTCTACCTGCGCCGCAAGCGGCTGGGGGCGGCGTAGTGGCCGGAAAACCGTCGACGGCTGCGCCTCCTCTACCCTCGGAAGTCTCCGATCCGATCAACGCCCGGATCCTGGCGGTGTCCGAAGACCGGATTTCCGGGTTCGTCAATGAGCCATTCGCCCAAATCGCGTTCGCGGCGGAGCTGACCGAGGAGCTCGTGATCGAGCGGTTGCGCGCGATGCTTGCGGGTGGGGTCATACGCCGGATCAGGCAAACGCTGATGGCGACCAACCTCGCGCCGGGCGCCCTGGTGGCGTGGCGCGTGCCCGCCGACAGTCTCGATTCCGCCTTCAGCTACATGGCGAAAGAGGATCCGTTCTCGGGGCACGTCGTGATCCGATCGACGGATGGTGAGACACCAGGCTGGGTATACAGGCTGTGGACGACGCTCAAGGTGCCGCAGGGCTTCTCGATAACGCGCCACTGCGATTTTCTCGCGTCCAGAGTGGGCGCTGAGGCGTACAGAATCATGCCTGCGAAGAGGCTGTTCACGCTCGGCGTCGGCCACGTACGCCGGCGTGGAATGGAGCCGGGCTCGAGAAGCGAGGAGCCGGGCCGCGTGCTCGACACCAACGTCGTCGCGCTCTCCGCGCTCGACTGGCGAGTCCTGACGGCGCTCAAGCGCGAGTTCACCATCGAAGAGATCACGCCCGATCCGTGGCGGGCGCGCGCCACGGAAGCCAGTCTCCCGCTCGAAGAATTCATTCGCGTCGCCAGGTCTCTCAGTGCGCGCGAAGTGATTGGCAGGTTCTCGACGTTTCTCGAACACGTGAAGCCTTCAGCAACGGGCGAGCGGGTGACGAAGTACAACGCGCTGTTTCACTGGCGCGTCCCGGCGGGACGGGAGATCGAAACGGGAAAGGAAGTGGGACGCCACCATATTCTCACCCACGCGTACTGGCGCGAAGGCGGACCCGAATTCGCGAACGTGAACATCATGGGGGTGGCGCACGGCACCGACAAATACCTCGTCCTCGCGCA
>JALYYH010000172.1 GCA_030946665.1 Gemmatimonadota bacterium | reverse complement strand
GCGTCGTGGCGTGTGCCGCGAGCAGAGTCGGCCACTCCGCGTCAGGCCTGGTGGCGATCGTTCACGCCGACACCGCGGCGTTGCGTCGGACTCTGGACTCCATCGCGGATGCCCATCACGGTGTCGTTGGATACAGCGTGATAGATCTGGAGACTGGCTCCCGCATCAGCAGGAGGGGTGACGAGACTTTCCCGACGGCAAGCCTGATCAAGGTCCCGATTCTCGTAACGGTTTTCGATCTCGTCGCCAAAGGACAGCTCTCACTCGACGATCCCCTCACCGTTCTCAGGATCGATCAGGTTCCGGGATCGGGCGTCATCCAGTTTCTGCACAACGGCACGATCCTCACCGTCCACGATGCGGCATGGCTGATGTCGACGATAAGCGACAACACCGCCACGAATCTCCTTCTCGATCGCATCATCATCCGTCGGGTATGGGCCAAGATGGACTCTCTCGGCTTGCAGCACACTCGCGTTCACTCGAAGAGTTTTCTCCGCAACTCGAGCGTGGCAATGGACAGCTCGGTGAAATACGGCCTTGGCGTGACCACGCCGAACGAGATGGCACGTCTGTTCGAGCTGATGGCGCGAGGCAAAGCCGTGAACCCGAGCGCTGATTCGACGATGCTGGACATCCTCGAGCACAACTCTACCGATTTTATGCTGCAGCGTTACCTGGTGGGAGCCCGTGCCGCCCACAAGGATGGCGAGACTGACGCAGTGAGGACCGAGTGCACGCTCTGGTACCTGAAAAATCGGGTGGTTGCGTGCGTGATGACGAAGGAGAACAAGGATCAGCGCTGGATCCTGGATAACGAGCCCCAGCTAACGCTGGCAAACATGGGGTTGGCGATCGTCAATGCTTTTGGAGGAGTGCCACCCGCTCCGCCTTCTCCTTAATGGCTGGCCAGCGCGGCGCGGGCCGAGAAAATGGCGAGCCCGAGCGGGAGACAATGGAGAACTCTGTGCGAGGGCTTCCTAATGGGCTTCCCCAGCTTTGAGCTTGCGGCTCAGAAAGTCGGCGACAGCGCTGTTTACCTTCACCGAGTTAGCGTGCCGCATGAAGTGATGCGTGTCGTCGGGAATAATCAGCTCCTCGTACGGCACTCCCGCGGCGCCGAGACGTTGCACCAGATCGACTGTTTGCGCGAAGCGGACGTTGCGATCGTCGTCTCCGTGAACGAGCAGCACTGGAGATTTCCAACCGCTCACGTACGCCACAGGGGACGAGCGGTATGAAACTTCGTAAGCGCGATCCGCATCCGGCGCCTGCTCAAAACGATCGCGCCTCGCTCGGGGGCTGTCCGTCGTCCAGTCGTGCACTCCGTGGATGTCGACTCCCGCCGCGAAGAGGTCTGAATTCTTTGCCAGAGCCATCGCGGTGAGAAAACCTCCGTACGAGCCGCCGTAGATCCCAATGCGCGATGGATCTACTTCTGGAAGCGATCGCAGGTAGCCGCCGGCAGCTTTGATATCGAGGTATTCCGCAGCCCCCCACTGACCGGAGGCTGGTGGGTTCTCGAAGTCGTGTCCATAGCCGATGCCGAGCCGGTAGTTCACTGACAATACGACGAACCCCAGACTGGCGAGGTACTGATTCTCCGAGTACGCGTTGGAGTAGTAGTCCGAGTAGTGCCAGCCGAGTAGCATTTGTCGGGTCGGTCCACCGTGAACGAAGACGACGGCAGCTCTCCTGGCGGACGATACCCCAGGGCGTGCGAAGATTTGCCCGTGCAGTGTCAGTCCATCGCTCGACTTGAACACGACCTTTCTTGGCGTCACGAGACTCGTCGTCGGAAAATCTGCCGGTATTTGGCCGAGGCCGACCCATTTCACACTTCCTCCTCTCATCGGCAGGACGCCAGGAACGGGAGGGCGCTGCGCCGTTCCACCAATCAAGGCGATGAACTGACCGTCGCCAGTGACGACAGGAGTCCATTCGAGACCAGTGCCTGCCGTCATCACCTGGGGTTCCGCGCGGTCGACGGCTACCCTCACCACATGCCGTCGATCGATGTCGTCGCTGTCCGGACCGGTGTTCCCCGCAAATACCAGCCAGCGGCCGTCGGGGCTGAGCTTGATATATTCGGCCATGTAGCTGCCGGGCGTAAGAAGGAGAGGTGATCCGCCGTTCTCACTGATGGAATAGAGGTGCGGCCAGCCATCGATGTCGGAGAGAAATATGATCCGGCCATTTGCTGCCCAATGCAGATTCGCCTCGCCGTGCGTATCCGGATAGGAACCGCGAAGGGTTTTGGGCGAATCCCAGAGCTGTCGTGCCGCACCGGTTGTCACATCGCCAACCCAGATTGACCACGGAGCGTTGCGTCGCGGGAGAACCGAATCGGGCGCCCCGCCTTTGCCCGGCAACCGCACGAAGGCGATTCGCATTCCGTCGGGTGACCAGTGCGGCGAGAAATCGCGCGAGCTCGCGGGAGAAAGCCAGATGATCGGCGTCGAGTCATTCACGAAAATTCCGATCCAGCTGTGATCACCCCGATCTGCTACGAATGCGAGTCGCGACCCGTCGGGAGACCACGCCAGATCGGCCAGCTCTCCGCGAATTTCGAACAGCTTCGTCGCAGCCGCGGATCCATCGACCGGAGCGATCCAGATCTCGTGGTTCTTCGTGAACGCAACCCGGTCTCCGCGCGGTGAAATGGCCGGTTCGTCGCCCTCGGCCAGCGCTTTCGGTTGTCCACCGCTGAAGGGCACCGACCATATCTGCATTTTGTAACCGCTCGGACTCGCGGTCGGATTCACGGGCAACGTCTCATCCCAATTCGCGCCATGCTCTCCACCACGGACGTACACGACGTACTTCCCGTCGCGCGAGATCGTTATGCCTGTGAGCTCCTGTCCATCGTCAATCGTATAGTGGGTGAGACGACGCGCGTTAAACGCCGGACCTTCGGCTACCCAGACATTTCGCAGCCCGCGCTCGTTGAGTGCCCACGCAATGCGAGAACCCGATGCTGCCGCGGTGAGCCCGTTCGGAAACGGATAGCTCTTTACCTGCTCGACCGTGAACTGCGTCGGAGCTTGTTGGGCGACGAGCGCTGTGGAGGCGAGGGCAATACCAACAACCGCCAGCGTGAGCTGGCCTGGGGCTTTTCTCGACATTGGCTCCTCAGTGACCGGTGCGTTCTACCGTCTTGCCGGTGAAATTCTCGGTGCTGAGATCCTTGGACGATAATGATCGCACATACGCGGTAAGCATCCAGATCTCGTTGTTGGCGATGCGTCCGCCCCA
>JALYYH010000163.1 GCA_030946665.1 Gemmatimonadota bacterium | reverse complement strand
GAATCGAACCCACCCGACCTTACGGAGTAAGGTCACAGTGATTTTGAAGATCACGGAAGCCACCAGGCCCCATCCACCCCCACTCTTCTCATTCAACCTCGATCGCAACTTCTCCCCGCTCGAAGACTTCGCCAATCAGGACTGATCCGCCCACGCGTGAAAGATACCTGGTGGCCCCGTCGCGATTGATGCACACCAGAAGACCGCCCGAGGTCTGAGGGTCGTTGAGAATCGCGCGGTCCTCATCGCTTCCCTTCTTCCAGCTAACGAGATCGCGCAGATATTCCGCGTTCCTCTTCGATCCGTCGGTGGTGAAGCCGGCACGCACGGCCTCGCGCACGCCAGCAAAGAGCGGAACCGAGTCCATCTTGACGCGCAGAGTGACGTCGCTCGCCCTAGCGATGTGGGACATGTGGCCGAGCAGGCCAAAGCCGGTAATGTCGGTCGCGCAGCGAGTTTCCAGCGCCAGCGCGGCCCGGCTCGCGGCCCCATTCAGGGTTTTCATGGATTCGAGCATCGGAGCCTGCGCTTCGGCGGAGAGCTGTTTCCGTTTCGCAGCTGTCGCGAGAATTCCGTTTCCAACTGGCTTGGTGAGAATGATCTGGTCGCCCGGTTTCGCACCGGCATTGGTCAGGAGAAAATCAGGATGGGCGCGACCGGTGACGGCGAGCCCGTATTTGAGCTCCGTATCAACCACCGTGTGTCCACCCACGATGAGCGCTCCCGCCTCGTGCACCTTGTCCTGCCCACCCGCGAGAATGCGCGTGAGAACCTCCAGGGGCAGATCGCTGGTGGGAAACGCCACGATGTTGAGCGCAGTGAGAGGTTGACCACCCATCGCGTAAACGTCGGAGAGCGCGTTGGCGGCAGCGATCTGGCCGAAGTCGTACGGGTCGTCGACGATCGGCGCAAAAAAGTCCACCGTCTGCACCAACGCGAGATCATCGGACACACGAAACACCCCCGCATCGTCGAAGGTCTCTCGGCCGACGAGCAAACGCGGATCGTGTTTGGTTGGAAGCGCGGCCAGCGCGCGGGACAGGTCACCCGGACCCATTTTTGACGCTCAACCCGCGCAGCGCGCGAACTCTGTAAGGCGAAAGAGCTCTTCGCGCGTCCTCGACGTGCTCACTGGCTCAACCGGATTTATTTGCCTACGACGGCAATCGCGTCGATCTCGACGAGTGCGCCGCGCGGCAGTCCGGGAACCTGAACCGTCGACCTGGCCGGCCGGGCCTGTCCCAGCCAGCGGCCGTAGATGTCGTTCACGGTCGGAAAGTTGGAGAGGTCATGCAGGTAGACGGTTGTCTTTACGACGTCAGTCCATACCGCGCCCGCCGCGCGGAGCACCTCCTGCAGATTCTGCATGACCCGTTCAGTCTGCTCGACAATTCCGCCCTCCACGATTTTCCCCGTCGCGGGATCGAGCGCGATCTGGCCGGCGGTGAAGAGAAAACCATTCGCCACAATTCCTTGCGAGTAAGGACCAATCGCTGAGGGTGCCTTGTCGGTGCTTATCTGCTTCAGCGGCATTAAGAGCTCCAGTCGGTTGCCCGCGGAAAACGGGCAGGGTTCGCATTAAGCGCGAATGTTACTCGCTAGGCGGCTGGAAAGGCCAGACCAAAAAGGCGTTCCGTATTCGCCGCGGTCGTCTCGCCAAGCTCTTGAGGATCAGCGGCGCGCGCGGCAGCGACTTTCGCCAAGGTGTGGATGACCCAGGCTGGCTCGTTTCTCTTGCCACGATTTGGGACTGGCGCGAGGTACGGCGAATCCGACTCCACCAGGAGCCGATCCCGCGGCACGAGTCGAAGTAGATCGTCGTCCGTCCATTTCTTGAACGTCACGATCCCGCTGAACGACACGTACCAGCCGGCATCGATGGCGAACTCCGCCAGGGAGTGCGAGCCGGTATAGCAATGCAGGACACCCAGGACCCCGGCGGTCCGCGCCTCTCGTATGATTGCGCGCGTGTCGTCTTCGGCGCCACGCGTGTGAACGATCAGCGGGCGCCGCGTTTCTGCGGCGAGGGCGACCTGGGCGGAAAAAGCGGCGAGCTGCGCGTAGCGAGGAGAGTCGTCGTAGTGGTAGTCGAGTCCGCACTCCCCTACCGCAACTCCGCCGTTCCGGAGAAACTCGCGGAGCTCTGGTATGTCGCGCCGCGCGTCGAAACCGGCCGCATCGTGTGGATGGATGCCAGCTGTGGCGAAAACGAATCCCAGATTTTCAGCGGCGCACTCGGCGGCGATCGCCGCCGCAGCGAGGGATTCGCCGATGCATACGATCGCGGCCGCGCCCGCACCGCGGGCGCGGGAGATTACCGCGTCGCGGTCGCCGGCGAACGCCGCGTCGGCGAGGTGGGCATGGCTGTCGATGAAGACTGACGCGTGCCCGTCCGGCGAGGCCATTTGCGTTCGATCCAGAGGAGAACCGGCGCTGCTACGTAAATCGAGCTGAACGTTCCAGTGATGATTCCGAACGCCATGACCCAGGCGAACGGTCGAATCACTTCGCCGGCAAAGAAGAGCAGAGACAGCGTCGCAGCGAGAACGGTGGCGTGGGTCAGCACTGACCGCGGCAGCGTCTCGTTGATCGAGCGGTTCAGCGTCTCGTAGAGCGTTTCCTTCCGTCCCTTCCGGAGATTCTCACGCACGCGATCGAAGATAATGATGGTGTCGTTGAGCGAGTAGCCGAGAACCGTCAGCAGCCCCGCCACGACAGTCAGCGAGATCTCGAGGTGCATCAGCTTCAGGAACGCGATCGTCGTGAAGACATCGTGACTGGTCGCAATGACCGCGGCCGCCGCGAAACGCCACTCGAAGCGGATCGAGAGGTAGATCAGGGTGATGAGAAAGGAGAGAAGGATAGCGATGATCGCACCCCTCTTCAGTTCCTGTCCGACCCGCGGTCCGACCGCCTCCGTGCGCACAACCTTTACGCTGCTGTCACCGAACCTCTTTTTGAGGACCTGCTCGATCCTCACCGCAACGCCTTCGGCGCCCTGCGACTGGGCGGCTACGACCTCACGATTTTGGGCGCGAACGGTGAATTCGCGATTGGTTCCGAACTGCTGAATCTCGGCGCCCTGGATTCCCGCCTGGTCGAGCGTCGCGCGAATCTCGCCGACATCGGGCGGCTGGGTGAATTCCAGCTGCATCAGGGTGCCCCCCGTGAATTCGATGCTGTAGTTGGGGGGCTTGATCGCCAGCGAGCCGAGACCGACCAGAATAAAGGCGATGGTGAGGGCGGCCATCACCTTCCACCAGCGGATAAAATCGTAGTTGGTGTCGTGAAGGATTCGAAGCATCAGATGCTCAGGGTTGTCTGGGCATCGCGGGAGCGATTCAGCCAGATCATGTAGAAGGTGCGGACGACGAAGATCGACGTGATCATCGATGCCGCGATACCGGCAAG